>LFCU01000237.1 GCA_001044195.1 Candidatus Achromatium palustre | reverse complement strand
CGATGCCATCTTTAACACAATAGATAGCTTAAGCCAGGTAGGGTGGGCACGGTCTCATCGTGCCCACGCGGTATCATAACTTTTCATTGTTGTTTGGTTTGCGTGGGCAAACGATATAGCTGTTTGCCCACCCTACGACTAAAAATCTACTAGTTAATATATTTTCACCTCGTACGGTGGATCGTTGCATGTAGGGCGGGAGAACAACGTGATCCCGCCTTTTTAATAAATTCATTCCATTTTGTGAATTTTAAATAACAAATTCAATAATAGGCGGGATTGCGTTGCGCTCCCGCCCTACGTGCTTCGTTAATCGCACCTACGAGCTACAATTGCCATCCATGAGTACCACTATTGTAGTTGATACAAGCGTCATAATTAGCGCACTTATAGGCAACAAAGATCCAAGTAGAGAAGTTATAATGCGTTGCCTACTTGGACGATATATGCCCTTAATAAGTAATGCTTTAAAGACTTTCGTTTCCCTGAGCTTACTTTTGCCAATTTATCTGTATTAACACCAGAATACTTGATAAAGAGTGAATAATGTGACTACTTTAACTATTAATTTTACCAGTGATAAGCATCATAAACTCGAAGCCCTTGCGAAACATAGATGTCTTAGTATCAACAACCTAATTGATGAGCTTACAACGTAAGCACTTACTGAATTTGATGCTGAAATGAAATTTCAAGAATTTGCCTCTCAAGGCAATAAGAACACAGGACTTGCATTACTTGATAAACTTGATGCCCATTTTTCTTAAGAACCAATGTATAAAAGGTTAACTGGTTTATGATCGTAGTTCTAAGGCTTAGAAGCCTACCCAGAACTTAAGCGATATTATTACCGACCTGAATGGATACCTTTGCAGGCAGTTTTGCAACGAGTATTGCATAATATCTACATGACACAACAGTCTATTCAACAAGGTATTATAACAATGTGGCCTTTATGGTGGGAATGGGAGCTTGAATTAACACCACATTTACTAAAACGCATGGAAGATCGAGATTTTAATGAAATTGATCTACGATATATGTTGCAAAATGCAACAGATTTTGAACCAGATTTTTTAACTGGCAGATGGATCATTAATTCTAAATTCAAGAAATATCCCTGGCAAATTATTGTAGAACCAGATGAGCTGGCTCAATTATTAGTTGTTATTACAGCATATCCGATATGGGATTAATACAATGAAAAAACTTTACCTTGAAGTCACTTTTCGACGTGGTCAGGCAATCGCAGGTTATCTCTATTTACCACGTCAAACTACAGATAAAGTCCATAAAACGTCAAGGGAACACCCTGGTATTGTGATTGATTTTAATGATACAGGGAAACCAATTGGAATTGAGATTACTGCACCTGCACACACAACCCTATCGACCATTAACTCAATACTAATGAAATATGGTATACCTCAAATTACTGATGAAGAAGTTGCACCACTTAGAGCTGCCTGACAGGTGTGATGTTTGGACAGCTAGCAAAAGAAGCCCACCAATTAGCATTGATTATCTTTCACGAAGAACAAGAGGTCATCATTAAATGGCTAGAATAAGGGAATATCGCAGTATCATAAAAACACTCTTATCTGACTATGCGCAATATCCACCAGCAAATGGCCATTAAAAATGGGAATTCCTGCTACACAAATTGTCCTTGGCTTTCAACCTGAAAGTTATCGTAAACATAGTGGATTTGCCATAAATTAGCATGTTACTGTACTCAGTAACTCCAGAACTTAAGCGATATTATTACCGCCCTGAAGAGATACCTTTGCAGGCAGCTTCGTAATAACCATCAACATAACCAAATTATGATAAAGACTTAATCTAGTAATGCTAACGTTGCATTATAGGAAAACAAATCAGTGGAAAATATTATCTTAGACACCAAAATCCAGCATGGCAAAGTCATACTACATGATGTGCCATTAGAAGACGATACACCAGTAAAGGTCATTGTTATAACCAAGACTAATTTACAACGTCTATCTTTTCAAAAAACTCGTATTTTACTGCAAGATGTGCCAGGTAATCTAGCAGATGATGTGAGAAAAGAAAGAGGAGGATAATGAATTATTTCTTTGACACAAGCGCATTGATTAAACTTTATCATATCGAGCTTGGCTCTAAATATTTAGAAAATGAATTGGCACGATTTAAAGATGACTTAATCATCACAGTATCAGATTTAACCCATATTGAATTTTATTCGGTGATTTTGAAAAAAGTCCGAATCAAACAACTTAAACATAAGCAAGCTCAACAAGTCTTTACTCTATTTGAACAAGATTGGACTGAATTAAATTGTATTGTAATTGACAACAATATTAAAGCTACTGCACTTGATTTAATGCGTAAATTTGCACATACATCGAATCTTAGCACTTTAGATGCATTGCAGTTATCTGTAGCATTAAATGCACATCAAGTTTTGCCAATAGATTGTTTTGTAACTGCTGATAAACGATTGTTTGACTTTGCCGACATACATTTTAATACATTGAATCCAGAGTCTGCTGTATTATTAGGTGAATCTTAACGATTTTTGCTGGCAATCCGGAGCGTATTAATAACGTGCAAGGATTGGAAACCTACCCAAAACTTAAGAGAAGATTATTACCAGCCTGAATGGATACCTTTGCGGGCAACTTTGCAATGAGCATTAGCGAATGGAGCTAGAGATGAATAGCATATCGTTTCAAACGCAAATAACTACAAATCACACTCTACAATTACCAGATAATTTACCTGTTGGTTCTTTAATTAAAGTTACTATTGAACCTCTTGATAGCATAGACCTTACCCTATTGGCACAAAAAGCCCACACTGCTTATATCAATGCAGGTGGTACACCATTAAGCATAGATGAAATCAATGCTGAAGTACAAAAACGTCGTGGTGGAATAAGTGAATAAATGTCGCACAGCAATTGATGCTAATGTATTAATTGCTGCCTGGGCAGGGAATAACACTCTATCGAAAAAAGCATTGACAATACTCAACGACCCCACCAGAACATTAATTGTAAGCGATGCACTATGACTTGAAGTTATGCCAAAATCCTTATATTTTTCTCACAAAGAAGAATTGTTTTTTTATGAAGCTGTATTCGCTAAAGCAGAATACGCTGTGTGGTCGCAAGATGTTATAGATATAGCAAAACACCTTGCACGAACATATGGACTGGCAGCAATGGATTCAATGCATATTGCTTTAGCTATCAATACCCATGCGCATGAATTCATTTCTGGCGAAAAGCCAGGTAAACCAAGGTATAGAGTAAAAGAAATTGCTGTTAAATCTTTATAGTGAAGGCTCAGAAACCTACTCGGAACTTAAGCGATATTATTATCTGCCTGAAGGGATACCTTTACGGGCAGCTTCGCAATGAGCATCAACATAACTAAATTATGATAAAGCAGGCCGGGTGGGCAAACGTCTGTATCGTTTGCCCACGCAAGCAAATAATTCCACGTGGGCACGATG
>LFCU01000135.1 GCA_001044195.1 Candidatus Achromatium palustre | reverse complement strand
GCGGGAGAGCGAAGCGATCCCGCCTTCTATATAAATTTACTACTTTGAAATAATGCTTAAATTGTGTAGAAAATAGCAATGTAAAAAATTGTATCATTTTCAAAAAAGGCGGGATCGCTTCGCTCTCCCGCCCTACATCTGTCATACGAATCTAAACTAATTTAAAAGTTAATATTAGAAAACTGGATAGTTGAGTATTAGAAAATTGGATGGCCGAGTTACACATTTTTCGTATGATAAAGTTTTACCGTTTTTAGTACAGAATGAACACCCTAGCACTGGTTCAGTCTAATTCATCAATTAAGACTATGTTATTTAAGAAATTTTCTAATACTACTTTATCATAATTGACAACCGTAGGTTGGGTTGATGGCCTCATCGTCAACATCCAGTCAAGTTTTAAAGGTGTAAGGTACGCATTGCGTACCTTATTTCAAAACATACCAAACAACATTAAGTTCAATATCTATTTGTATAATTGTGTGATTACGCTACACTAATCGCACCTACTCTGCTCTCTAGCTAGACTTGGGGGGAGAGGGGACAAGTTGATAATGGCGTTGTTCTAGTTTTTGCAGCTTAAATTTTATATTAATTAGATTTTCTTTAAGTATATCAATGCGGTTCAGAGCTTCAGTAAGTTTGTCGTTTAGGGCTTTATTGGTGGCATCTAATCGAGATGCACGGTCAATCCATTCATTGGTTTGCCAGATACCAATGCTACTAATGGTTAAGATAATGCTTATTAGTAACCAGCGTGGTATGGTATTCCAATAGGCAATTAGGTCAGTTATTGCAGTTGTTGGTGTGACTGTACCCTCTGTTTCAGGGGGGACTTTTTGTGCTGTGTCTACTTTTGGGGGAGTAAGTGTTGATTCTAGTTCGTTTAGAAATTCGTTATCTGATGCGTTTAGATCTTGATTGAGTTTGGAGCTTACGAATTTATTGTGTTTTGATGTTATTTGATCTTCTGTTGCGATATTTTCTAGTGGAAGATCTATTAACGGTATATCTGTTAATGGGTCTTTTTCTGATTTAGATTCTTCTGATGCAACATTATCGAATGTCGAATTTAAATCAGAGTTAAGTAAGCCCTCTCCCTTTATTAATGGAACTTCTTCTAATTCAGGATCTTCTGATATAGCCTCCTCTAATATAGGTTCTGTTATTGGTGAAGACTCGACTAATTTAGATTCTTCTGATGAAACATTTTCCAATGTTGGAGCTGATTCTTCTAAAGCAGATTCGGGAGGAACCTCTGCTAATGGCACTTCTTCTAATTCAGGATCTTCTGATATAGGTTTTTCTAATATAGGTTTTTCTAATACAGGAGCTGCTGTTAAAGCCTCAACTAATTTTGGTTCTTCTGATTGCAAATTTTCTAATACAGAATGTTCTAGCTTAGGATCTTTAGGAACACCTGATACTACCGAACTTTCCGATGGACTATCTTGCTGTATAAAATCAACCTGATCGTTCATAATTACCTAGCGAAATAAAAGATGTAAACCTACACTACAAAGAAACACTACAAAAATATTGCGCAACAAAGGCATAGACAACCTATGCGCCCACCTAGCCCCTATCTTGGCAAACGTAGTACTACTTAATACAATACCCAAAAAAGCCGGCCAATAAATAAAACCCGTGCTATAAGCAGGTAACGCCTCTACATTCCAACCACTAATTATAAACCCCACAGTACCAGCCACAGCAAGCGGCAAACCACAAGCAGATGAAGTACCAACTGCCTGCCGAATAGGAATATTACACCATACTAAATATGGCACAATTAAACTACCACCACCAACACCCAAAAATGCCGAAATCCCACCAATAGTAGTTCCAGCAATAGTTGCACCACGCGGGCTAGGAAAACGACGCTCTGGTGCTGGACTCCCACCAAAACCAAGCTGTGCGGCGGTAGCAAATACAAAAATACTGAATAAAATCCGTACTATATCACCTGGCAAGGAACCAGATAACATAGCACCTATCATAGCACCTATCACCACTCCAGGGGTAAATATTTTAACATTTTCCCATAATACAGCTTCATATTTGTGGTGAGTTTTTACAGAGGCTAAGGATGTAACACAAATACTAGCTAAAGAGGTGCCAGCGGCTAAATGCATTGCTAGTGATGGCGCAAAACCTTGTGCGATAAATATAAAAGATAATGCTGGCACAACTACTAGACCACCTCCTATACCAAGTAATCCAGCAAGAATCCCCGCTGTAATACCAATTCCAAGGTATATGCTAAACATTTGTAATAATGTAATTATTTCCATAATTGTAGGGTGCGCACTGCGCACCATAATTTTACGTTTTTTTAAATAAATGTTCTAAATAGTTATTATTATAGTGTATTTTTAGTATTTATAATAGGTTAAATTCATCAAAAATTATTAAAATATATTACAATACTATTTATATGTCTTTTCTACGGTACAGTTAAATAAAAATATTCCCATTGAGTATTGGTTATGCGTTTTAGGTTTATTAAAAATGTTGGAACTGGTGCCGCCTCTCCAGGAAAGACATGTTCAATGATAATAAATAGGTTTCCAAATCCAGCTTCATGATGCCAATCTAAATCTATAGGTAACTGCTGTTTATTACAATGTGGGCAAATAACCGTTACAGTTTGAGGCTCAGCCATCCAAGCTGCAAGATGCTCTTGCCAATTAGCTATCCGCTTACGACAATTGTTACAACGCGGCCATTTAGTATTAGAGCCATAATAAAATCTAGGTAGCAACCAAGGCCCTGCTAATTGGATATAACAAAACGGTTTACCATCTGGCTGTGGTTCCAAGGGTAAATATGGCGAGCATCCCATGAACGCGATTAGTTCAAAAAAACCTTCCCCAACTCTAAAACGTCCATCAATAGTTTTGCCATTAAGTGGGATACCGATAAATTTAGCGTTTTGTAGATATGTTAAAAGGGATTGGACATTTAGCGTTGGTGTAACATCTTCCTTAGATGTAACAGTATCCTTAGCTGTAGTGATATCTGTAACTATAGTTGCTAAAACTAGTTTAGAATCATGGCTATTGGATGTTGTAGCATTTTTAATATCCTGAAATAGTTCAAATGGTGGCACTCCAGGGCTAAATTCATAATTAGGCTGTATCATAAGATAACAATATGTTAAAACTTTTAAGTAATTACATCTGGGGCAGTACGTTTAGTACGCTGTTCTAATTGCGACAACTCTTTAGCAATATCTAATAGTGGCTGTACTGCCTGTTGCGTCTCTTGATTATGCTTGGTTGCATCTGGTTGATATACCTCTAAATAAATCCGCAACGTCGCACCCACAGTGCCAGTGCCAGATAATCTAAAGACAATGCGAGAGCCATCTGTAAACTTTAAGCGTATTCCTTGATGTTCAGTATGGCTATTATCTATCGGATCTTTATAAGCAAAGTCATCTGCGTAGGCTATTTGATAATGACCAAATTGTCGATTTGCTAAGGTTGGTAATTGAGTGCGTAAATGTTCTATTAAGTCTATAGCGATATTTAAATCTAGGGTTTCATAATCGTTGCGCAAATAATAATGTCGTCCAAAGCGTTGCCAATGCTCGGTTACGATCTGCATTACTGATTGGCGTTTAATAGCTAACAAGTTTAACCAAAACAATACAGCCCATAGGCCATCTTTTTCTCGAACATGATTTGAACTTGTACCAAAGCTTTCTTCACCACATAGAGTTATGCATCCTGCATCTAATAGATTACCAAAGAATTTCCATCCAGTCGGTGTTTCGTAACATTCGATACCTAAAACCTTGGCTACTTGATCTACAGCTTGACTGGTTGGCATCGAACGCGCTACTCCTGCAATGCCTTGAGCATAGCCTTTGATATGATGTGCGTTTGCGGCCATAATTGCAAGGCTATCACTAGGAGTTACAAAAATGTTGGTTCCTAAAATCATATTCCGATCCCCATCACCATCAGAAGCGGCGGCAAAATTGACTCCCTTTGGCCCTTGGGTTAAGGCTACTAAATCTTTGGCATGGACTAGATTAGGATCAGGATGCCCACCTCCAAAGTCTGATTTAGGTTGGCAATTAAGTAAAAATTCCTGGCCACCACCAAGGCGGTTTACTAGAATTTCTTTAGCATAAGGGCCATTTACGGCATGCATAGCGTCAAACCTCATACTAAATTGGCCTGAATTAAACAGACTATGGATAGTTTGAAAGTCAAATAGTTGTTCCATCAAATCGGCATAATCTTGTACTGGATCAATAATTTCTATTTGCATTGATCCTGTACCTATATCTATAGTTTGTGTGCTTGGTTGGTTTAGATCTATTAGATCTATATTTTGGTTATCTATAGAGGTTTCTATAGGATTGCCTATAGTAAGGTAGCGTGTGATATTAAGAGTACGTTGATAAATAGCATTGGTGATAGACTCAGTAGCTGGGCCGCCATTAGCTCCATTATATTTGATGCCAAAATCACCATCAGGGCCACCAGGATTATGACTTGCAGATAAGATGATGCCACCATGCAGTTTGTATTTACGGATAATGCAAGAAGCTGCTGGGGTAGAAAGTATACCGCCTTGACCTACTAGTACTTTGCTGACTTGATTAGCCGCTGCAATACGAAGAATAATTTGGATAGCTTGCTGGTTATAGTAACGTCCATCGCCACCAATTACTAAGCTGCCATGATGCAATTCGGGGCAGGTGTCAAAGATGGCTTGCACAAAATTTTCTAAATATCCAGTTTTTTTAAATACATTTACCTGTTTACGGAGTCCTGATGTACCAGGACGTTGATCTGTAAATGGTTGCGTTGCAACAGTAACTATGTTCATTATGGTAAGTTTTAAAATTATGAAAAAAAATATATAATAGACATTATACCGATTTTTAAACTAGAGAATCCGACCTACATGCCTAGCATTTTCGCATTTTTTATGCTTTATTTTAAATATGGTATTCCTTAATTAATACAATGCCAGATAAATAAATATTATGTTAGATTTTTCTAAAAGTTACTTTGAACTATTTAATTTACCTGAAAGTTTTATTATAGATAGTGCGCAATTAACAGAACGTTATCAGGCACTACAAAGAATAGTTCATCCAGATCGCCATGCCGATACTTCTGCTCAAGAGCGGCGTTTAGCACTACAAGGCTCTAGTTTTATTAACGAAGCTTGGCAAACTTTGAAAGATCCAATCGCACGAGCGGAATACTTGCTGGCACGTCGTGGTGCCGCACTCAATAAGGGACAAAATACAACATCTGACCCTGAGTTTCTTTTAGAACAAATGGAACTTCGAGAAACACTTGCTACTGTTGCAACTCAACCAGAACCCTATAAAATACTTACAGATATTATGGAGCGTTTACATAAAATGCAAGCGAAGTGGATAGCAGTATTGTCTCAAGCCTTAGAAGATAACGAGCTTGTTCAAGCTCAGAATGCTGTATATAAGTTACAATTTATAGACAGGTTAGCTCATCTGGCTGAAGAGTCAGAGGATGCTTTGTCACATTAATAGGAGTAAGGTGCGCATTACGCACCATAATTTTTGAAATAAGAGGTACGCTACTTGCAAAGCTTTGCAAAATCAGGGAGTTAAATACTTTTAAGAACCTGCACTGTATCTGGCATAAATTGGCGAATTATTTTAGCAAATTTTAATATGGCTTGCATCCTAGGATAAGTATTACGATATACAAGCTGGATTCTACGGGTAGCATCTTTAATCTGTAAAGGACGTATAACAATATCATCTCCAATAGACTTACTAATAGCAGCAACAGCCAAGGCTGGCACTAAAGTACAACCAAATCTAGCTCTTACTAATTGAATTAAAGTTTCCAGACTTGTAGCTCGTAAATCAGCAATATTACTCGAACCCTTTTCTAGTGTTTGTTTACAAACCTGCATCACCTGTTGAGCTAGACAATGTCCATCTGCTAATAACAGCAGTTCAATACCATCTAAATCCTTTTGAGATTTAAGAGCCTTATTTTGGATTGGATGATCTTTGGGATATGCCAGCCAAAAAGGTTCATCAAATAATTGTTTAATAACAAAATCCTGATCTGTTGGCATGGTAGCTAATAATGCGGCATCGATTTCATGACAGCGTAAATTGTTCAATAAATTTTCTGTTATTTCCTCAGATATGACTAATTTAAGCTGTGGATAAGTAAGCTGCAATGGTTCTAATATTAATGGTAATAGATAAGGGCTTAATGTGGGAATAATACCAACACGCAAAGGGCCTGCTAGTGGATCTCTATGGGCTTGAGCAACGATTTGGATAGCGTCAACTTGCTCTAACAATAAACGTACGTGTGTTAAGATACGTTCACCAACAGCAGTAATGGCAACTGCACGATTAGTTCGTTCAAAGATAGTGACACCTAATTCATCTTCGAGCTTTTTGATTTGGCCACTTAAAGTTGGTTGGCTGATAAAGCAACGTTCTGCGGCCTTTCCAAAATGAAGGGTTTCCGCTACAGCAAGCAAGTATTTAATATCTCGCAAATTCATTAATAATGTCCATAATGTTATAAATCCACTACATATATAATACTTCAAATAATGAATAACATAGAAACTAAACGTCAATCTTATGCTATAGCTATTACATCTATGGCTCAAGTTAAAGATGCAATGGTTACCAAAGCTTTTGCATCCGTACCACGAGAATTATTTTTAACATCAATAATTAACCCAGAGCTAATCTATGAAGATATTTTAGTACCGCTATACCCAGAAAAAGGGATCAATAATGGCCAGCCAAGCTTACATGCACTGTGTATTGATAAGGCCGCAATACAACCTGGAGAAAAAATTTTGCACATTGGGTGTGGCTCTGGATATTATAGTGCCATATTAGCCGAGCTAACTACCTCCACAGGTTCGGTCGTTGCATGGGATATTGAAACTAGTTTAGCCACTGCTGCTGCCAATAATTTAGCACAGTGGTTGAATGTAACGGTTGCATGTCGATCTGGTACCGAAGCTCCAATCCCCAAAAGCGATGTTATTTATATAAGTGCAGGCTGTAGTCAGCCTTTACAAATTTGGCTGGATGCTTTGTCAGATAATGGAGGTCGTCTCATCTTTCCTTTAACACCTGGTGCAAAAGCTGGTGATATGCTTAAGATTACAAAATATAATGATACTTATAAGGCCCAATTTTTTTGTCCGTGTAGGTTTATTCCATGTAGTGGTACACATAATATAGAAATGGAGTCTCGACTTGTAGCTGCTTATGCTAGGGGGGATAGAGATAGAGTCTGTGCTTTATATTTAAATGTTGCAATAAATCCTAAAATATGTTGGGTAGCTGGAGATAATTGGTGGTTAGGAACAAAATAGCACCTACAGATGATGGATTGAAACTATACATATCTTACCGTGTGATGCTACGCACACTAGAAGATGCAAAATCCGCCATGATATTTACTTCTGGATATTCTTCACCTAATTTATATATAGAGGCTATAGCTTCTTCTAATCGCATTCCAGATAAAAATAGAACTTTATAAGCCTGACGGATAGCCTGAATTGATTCTTTAGAAAAAGCCCTACGCCTTAACCCTTCAGTGTTGATACCACGAGCTTCTGCTGGATGCCCACCAACTGTGATGTATGGAATCACATCTTTTGTAAGCACTGAACCCATAGCACAAAAACTATGAGTTCCAATACAACAAAATTGATGTACTATGGTAAAACCACCTAAGATAGCCCAATCTGCAACTTTGATATGACCACCTAAAGAAGCTGCGTTGGCCATAATAACATGATTACCAATGTGGCAATCATGAGCTACATGAGTATAAGCCATAAATAGGTTGTCGTTGCCAATTTGGGTTATTCCAGCATCTTGTACGGTTCCACGATTTATAGTCACAAATTCCCGTATTACATTGCGATCACCAATCTCAAGTTTAGTAGGTTCACCTGTATATTTTTGATCCTGAGGAGCTTCTCCTACGGATGCAAATTGATATATTTTGTTGTTTCTACCTATTTTAGTAGGCCCCCTAATAACAGCATGAGGACCAACTGTGGTTCCTGTTCCAATTTTTACATCTGGACCAATAATAGCAAAAGGACCTACTGTTACACCTTCGGCTAATTCAGTATTGGGATCAATTATGGCTTGTGTGTGAACCAAGCTTAAAATTCTCGAGCTGTACACATAATATTTGCTGTAGCAACGATTTTTTCGTCTACTTTAGCCTCACATTCAAATCGCCAAATACCACGCTTGATTGTTGATAATATGGCTTCTAAAATTAATTGATCTCCCGGTTCTACTGGCCTTTTAAAACGAGCATTGTCTATGCCTACAAAATAATAAAGTGCATTGGAACCAATAAGGTCTGGTCTTGATTCCATTGCCAGTAATCCAGTAGCTTGGGCCATAGCTTCTACTATCAATACCCCAGGCATAACAGGTCGTACTGGAAAATGCCCAGTAAAAAATGGTTCATTGTAAGTAACATTTTTATAGGCCAATAATCGTTTATTAGGTTCAAATTCTAATACTCGATCTATAAGAAGAAACGGATAACGGTGTGGCAACAGGCTCAACACCTTATGGATATCCATTGCTTTCAAAATATTCTCCTAATCTTAAGTTTAGATATCAGGTGTTGCTTCTTTATATATTTCATCCATTTGTCCATTCCAAATCATAGTCTTGACTTGGTGTTCTAGCTGCTGCACCCGATGCGCTAATTCATTGAGATGACGTAGGCGTGCGATATTACGTCGCCATAAAGGATCCCGATCTACTGGTAAAACACCACCATAATGCTCGGGACCATGAAGGTTTCGTGTAACTTTGGAACCTGCTGCTAAACATACGCCATCGCTAATTTCTAGGTGTCCAGCTATTCCTACATCTCCACCTATAAGGCATTTTTTACCAATTTTGGTAGATCCTGAGATGCCTGTACAAGCGGCTATTGCAGTATGCTCTCCTATTTGGACATTATGGCCAATCTGTATAAGATTATCTAAGATTACGCCATCAGCAATCCAGGTGTCTTCTAAACTTCCTCGATCTATAGTAGTGTTAGCACCAATTTCTACATCATTGCCAATACAAACACGTCCAACTTGGGGAATACGTTGCCACTGGTTATCATCTTGGGCATATCCAAAACCATCGGATCCTATTACGGTACCAGGCTGAATCACTACTCGACTGCCTATTATAGTATCATCACATAAAATAACTTTAGCTATTAGACGAGAGTAAGAACCTATTCGACAACCAGTTTTAATAATACAGCCAGGGCCAATAAAGACCCCAGCTTCTATATGTACACTACCCTCAATAATGGCTAAGGGACCTACCCAAGCTGTGGGATCGAGCTGGACTGTAGGGTCAATAACCGCACTTGGATGTATGCCAGGCTGTACTTTTTTTAAAGGATATAATAAGCGCATTGTATGCGCATAAGCTAAATAGGGATTTTTATGTATTATAGCTGCTGTTGGACAAGCTGTGGCATCTTGTTCAGTTAAAATTACTGCTGTCGCCTTAGTATTGGCTAAATAACGACGGTATTTTTTATGGCTTAAAAAGCTTAACGTACCAGGTGTAGCGTGTTTTAAGGTTGCAACGCCATGAATCTGAAGCTCAGGGTCGCCTACCAATTGAGCATCAATACTCTTGGCAAGACTGCTAAGGGTTAAGCTTTGCCTTGTATGCATGATAATTAACGTGATCTGTAATTTTTCTTAAGCCGTTCTAAAACTTGATCTGATATATCTATACTTTTGTTGGCATAAGCTACGCCTTCAGTTAGAATTAGATCATAGCGTCCTTCTTTGCCTAAGGCTTTTACTACTTCTGCGATTTGTCTTAAGAGTTTGGTGCGTTCTTCATTTTGGCGTAGAGATAATTCGTCTCGATATTCGCCTCTGGAGTTTTGTATTTTGCGTCTTAAAGCAATAATTTGGCGTTCCATACTTTTGCGTTTGGATTCACTCATTATAGAAGCATTACGTCTGAAGTAGCGTTCTTTGGCTTGCAATTGTTTGGCCATGTTGCGTAAATCACCTTCGCGGCGTTTAAGTTCGGTTTGTAAGGAACGTCTGGCTGCTTTGTATTGGGGAGATTCTTCTGCTACTCGTGTTACATCTAAGTATCCTATGCGTAATGCAGCTGTGGCAGCTTTGGGTATACTTAAGATCGTTATAAGGGCTGCAAAAAGTAAAGTGGTAGCTTTCACCAATTTATTCTCCTTAGATTTTTCATAATACAATGAATTTAATGGTTGTTATCCTAATTATAAATATATTTGCATTAAATATATTAATACTAAATCTGTGATTATCCAAATTTTTAAAAACGTGGGAACGACAAAAAACACCTAAAATGTTCGCCCTAGATTAAACTGAAAAATTTCAGATTGATCACCACTTTGCGAATTTAGAGGAAAACCAAGACTTATAGACATAGGACCAATAGGGGATAGCCAACTGGCACCAACGCCAACAGAATACCGCAAATCTTTAAGATCAAAACCTGATGAATTACTTCCTGTGATTTGCCATACATTACCTATATCAAAAAAAGCGGTAATACGTGCCGTCTTAGCAAATTCAGGACCAAACATAGAAGGCAAGATCAATTCTAAACCGCCTACTATTTTAAAATTGCCACCAATAGAATCATTATTAGGATCTCTTGGGCCTAGTGTATTTTGTTTAAAGCCACGGACACTACGTGGGCCACCTGCAAAAAAGTTTTGAAAAAATGGTAGTCCATTGGTATTTCCAAATCCGTTTCCATATCCTATATCTTCATTAAAATTAAGAGCTAAATCTTCCCAAAGCGGAAAATATTGGTCATGTTTATAATTTACTCGATAAAATTCTAAATCGCTTATTGGTGGTACGGTAATGGCAAATGCTAGTTGTTGTAATGTGCCATTGGTAGGCAATAATGCTGAATCTCGTGAATCCCGTACCCACCTTAATGTTAAACGATAATCACTAAACTGTGAACCATGTTTGGTTACAAAATTTTGAGCTGTTTGCGAGTTGCCAGCACGCAGATCTGTTCCAATATAGCTTAAATCTAGTCCCACTCGCGCTGTATCACTTATAGGTAAGCCAAAATTTATACCAGCTTGTTTGATATCAGTTGCATAGTTTAGCACATTAAGTTCTGCGTAGTCAGTTTTGCTATAACTAAGATCAAAGCCTCGACTAATACCATCAATTGTATAGTAGGGATTAGTGTAGCTGAGTCTATACATGGTATTACTTGCGCTATTATTAAAGCCCAGGCTCATTCTTTTACCAGTACCCAAGAAATTATATTGGGTAATAGAGGTACTAAATACGACTCCATCGGTTTGAGAATATCCAATAGTGGCTGCTAATAGACCAGAGCTTTTTTCTTTGACTTCTAAATTAACATCTATTTCGTCAGCAGAGCCAGCAACAGGTGGAGTATTAATCTGAACATCTTCAAAAAAACCTAATCTTTTTAATCTGTCACGAGAGCGTTTTAGTAAGCCAGTAGAAACCCAGGCTGATTCCATTTGGCGTATTTCTCGCCTTATTACTTCATCTCTAGTTCTAGTATTTCCGCTTATATTGATACGGCGTACATAGACACGCTTTCCAGGGTCGATAAAAAATGTTAATTCTACGGTTTTTTTAGTGGTATCAATTTCTGGGATGCTGTTGACTTTGGCGAATGCATAGCCTCTATCTCCTAGTAGTTCTTGTATCCGTTCTATACTGGCTGTAACTGTTTTGCGGGAGAATACGTCGCCTCTACGTAGCTGTACTAGTGGAAACAGGTGTACAGGTGGGACTACTAAATTGCCCGCTAATTTGATATCGCTTATTGTATATACAGCCCCCTCTTTTATTACTATGGTAATAAATATGTCTTTTTTATTAGGTGTGATAGAGACCTGTGTCGATTTTATAGTAAAATTTATGTAGCCTCGATCTAGGTAGTAGGATCGTAGAGTTTCTAAATCTCCGGCAAGTTTTGGTTTGGAGTATCTGTCTCTACTAGAAAATACAGAGATCCAAGGGGCAGTACCCAGTTCAAGTAAGTCTAGTAATTCTTCTTCAGTAAAGGCCGTATTACCTATAATCGTGATTTGTTTGATGCGTGCTGTTACGCCTTCTGAAATTTGCAGGTGGATTGCTACTCTGTTGCGTTCTAAAGGGGTAATTTTGGTTTTTATGGTTACTGCGTATTTGCCACGGCTATAGTATTGGTGTCTTAGTTCTTGTTCGATTTTGTCTAAGATGGATTTGTTGAAGACTCGGCCTTCAGCCATCCCAATATCTTTGAGGGCTGCTTTGAGTTTGTCTGTGGGGAAGTCTTTGTTGCCTTGTATGTCGATGCGGCCAATAGCCGGGCGTTCTTGTAGTTTTATTATTAGTATATTTCCATCGCGTTGTAAACTGACATCTTTGAAAAATCCTGTTTTGTATAAAGATCTGACAAGATGAGAGGTTTCTCCTTTTTTTATGGTATCGCCTATTTTAGCAGGTAAATAATTAAATATAGTGCCTATGGAGATACGCCGTAGTCCTTCGACACGAATATCTTCGATTATAAAACTGCCTCCAGCTGCATATAGTAAGTTAGACATTAAACTAATAGCTATTAAACTTATAGACAGTCTAAAAGCCACATTTAGTCCTAATCTTATAGCTGAATTTGCAAGCCAAGAACTTGTATTTAAAATTAAATGCATAAGATTTGTAGGTCGGGTTGCCGTTACCAATCATTCTAAAAGTCTATTTATATCTGTATAGAAAGCTAAACTCATCAACAATAATAAGATCGCAATACCAATACGTTGTCCCTGTAATTGCATCCATTCTGACACAGGACTACCCTTAATCCCTTCTAATAGAAAAAATAGCAAATGACCGCCGTCTAATATAGGAATAGGCAGTAAATTCAATACTCCTAAACTAATACTAATAGCTGCTAAGAATTTAAAGAATTGTAATATACCATGGCTTGCTGCTTTGCCTGCAAATTCAGCTATGGATATAGGGCCGCCTATATTATCAAGCTCTGCTTGTCCTATTACCATCCGACCTATGACTGTAAGCATCATTTGGCTTAATTGTACTGTTTTGTCTATGGCTTTTTTTAAGGCTGTAATAGGGTCAAGCTGTACTAATACCTGGTATTTTTCGTTGAGATCTTTTGGTATAACTACGGATGCTCCAATACGACCAATTATTTGATCCTTAACTTTATGAGCTTTAGGTCGTAACCTGAATTCTAAAATTTTATTTTGGCGTTGTACTTTTAAAATAATATTTTGTTCTGGACGCTTTCGTACATAGTTGACCCAAGAGATCCAGTCTTCGATAGGCACGTTATCAGCACTAATTAGTAGATCTTTAGGTCGTAATCCTATTTGAGCTGCTGGTTCTCCAGGTATGACTTTTGCAATTATTGGGGGTATTTTAGGACGTGCTGGTGTAATTCCAAATTCTTCCAATACTCTGGTACCACTACTAAGTTGTGCGATATTTGCGGCTATTATCCAGCGGATATGTTCCGTTTTCTGGTTGGTTAATACCTTTACTGGTACATCTTTGCCTTGGTCACGAGCGGTTATTAGGGCTAGTAATGCAGTCTCCCAGCTTGGCGTGGCTTGGGTACCAACGGCTAGGATTGTATCACCAGTTTGAAACCCTGCTTGTTCGGCATTGGATTGGGGGGTTATTTTGCCAATGATAGGACGGATGCCAAAGTCTCCACTTACCAGAACAATCCAATAGGCTAAAATAGCAAATAGGAGATTAAAGATGGGTCCTGCTGCAACAATGGCACTGCGTATCCATAATTTTTGGCGATTAAAGCTTCTGGGTAATTCAGCTTCAGGCACTGGGGCTTCTTGTTCGTCTAGCATTTTTACATAGCCACCTAATGGTATAGCACTCAGGGCATATTCAGTTTTGTCTTTAGAGCCTGTATATTTCCATACAATAGGCCCAAATCCAACTGAAAACCGTAATACTTTAACGCCAAGGGTGCGAGCCACCCAAAAATGGCCAAATTCATGAACCACAATTAGAATTGCCAATGCAATGATAAATGATGTAGTAGTAAACAGTAGTGATTCCATAACTTCTCAATTCGTAGGGTGTACCTTTTTGTGACTCAATTCGTAGGTACGCATTGCGCACCTACATCATGTTTTTTTTAGAATTCGTAATTATGCATAGTTGTGGTTGCGTTTAATAGCTGCCTAGTATAGATCAAATCTGTAAGAATACGCGCTGCTTCATTGAGCTGTATCTTATCAATAGCCTTACGCTCACGGTCACTTGCATCCAAATCTAGCTCATCTACACTTAAAGATGTGTCTTGAGCCTTAATCCCTTGACTGAGCAAATAACGTTTCCGTTCTTCCTTGATACGTTTTTCTTGAGCACCAGATTTAATACGCCGCCGTTTTTCATGCAGGGAGACTTTTTTATTTGTCTCCATAGATTTAAGCCATTGACTCTGATGTGTCAACATAATAAATCCTGGGTCTGTTTTAATCCTTTGCCTTGAGAGCATTCTTAGCCTATCATAGTCAGCAGGTTTTATAAGTTTAAATTTTCTATAGGGTACAGGAGCAATTTTAGTCCACGGGATAGCATTCTTATAGGATCGTTCACCCTTTTTATCACTATCAAAACTGGTAGGAAAGATGATGTCTGGTATCACGCCTCTATGTTGTGTGCTAGAGCCATTGACTCGAAAGAATTGCGCCATGGTTAATCGTAGTTTGCCTAGCTTTTGGCTTCTTTTTAATGGCAAATTGATTAAGCTCATTAGGATGCGTGGCCCTCTGCTTAAGTCAATCAAGGTCTGTACCGTACCCTTTCCAAAGGTAGGTTCACCAATAATAATACCACGTTGGTAGTCTTGTATGGCTCCGGCAAATATCTCTGAAGCCGAAGCACTATCGTTATCTACAAGAACTGCTAATGGACCACGGTAAAAAACTCCATAATCTTTATTATTAGTCCTTTCGACTTCTATGTTGCCAGAATTATCTTTGATTTGTACGACAGGCCCTCTACCAACAAATAGGCCAGTAAGTTCTGTAGCCTCTGATAAAGATCCACCACCATTTTGTCTAAGATCAATGATAATACCGCTTACTTGCTCGTCTTGTAGCTCCTGAATTAATCTACGCACATCTCGAGTAGTACTCCGAAAATTTCTTTCCCCACGGGATTCGCCACGAAAATCTCTATAAAATGTTGGTATAGTAATAACCCCAATACCTGTTGAACCCATCCCTGGCAAACCTCTTATTACAGATTTTTGGGCTGCTTGTTCTTCAAGGCGAATCTTGTTACGTACTAAAGATACAATTTTGTGTTTAGAATTTGGAGAATTTTTAGGGATAATCTCTAAGCGTACTATAGTACCTTTGCGACCTCGAATTTTGTTGACTACGTCTTGGAGCCTCCACCCTACTACATCTTCCATTGGACCATTTAGACCTTGGGCTACTCCAAATATTTTATCGCCTCTATGGATTTGTCTACTTAATTCGGCAGGCCCGCCTGGGATTACTTTTTGGATTACAGTATAATCGTTACTAGCACGTAAGACGGCACCTATACCTTCTAAAGATAGTCTCATGCTGATATCAAAATTTTCTGAGCTACTTGGAGACATATAGCTTGTATGCGGTTCGAGACTTAGGGTGTAGGCGTTTATAAATAATTGGAATACGTCTTCGGCATTGAATTGATTGACACGTTTTCTTAGGTTCTGATAGCGCTTTTGTAGTACTTTTAGAATAGCAGCATCTGTTTTACCAGCCAAACGTAGGCTTAAAAAGTCGTTTTTGACTCGTTTGCGCCATAAATCATTGGCTTGTCTTTGAGAGTGTGGCCAGGGAGCTTTAGTTCTGTCAAATTGATATGATTCATATCTTTTAAAATTAAATTTACGCTTAAGTAGTTTAAGAGCATAATTGATCCGTGCATTTACTCGTTTGCGATAGATCTTGAAGATTACGAAAGCAGGTTTGGTGTCTCCATTGCGTATATTATCATCCAAGCGGGTTTTATAAATTTTGAATCTATCAATATCTCGTTTGGTAAAGAAATTTCTGTTTGGATCTAAGGTTTCTAAATAGCGTTTTAGTATTTTTGCAGATAATGCATCATCTAAAGGGACTTGTCGGTAATGGAGCTTTCTGATCACCTCTGTAATGGACATGGTAATTTTGACCATGTGGCTATTAGGTGTTAGTTGGTATGGTGCTAAGGCTAATAGCCAGGGGGTTAGAAGCAGCAATACACCTAATATTATCGATTTACTATAAATTTTTCTCATAAAATAATATTCTCAATTATGCCTTTAAAATTAGCTTGATAGTTCCTACGCTCTGCGTGGGAGAGATAAAATTATTACTTTGAACCTGATTATCTTGATAAAAATCTTGGTAATCATGAAAATTCTATAAATAATGGCTCAAAAAATTAGTAATTCATGGTAACAGAATATTACCTTAAATTACCATGTCAAGTCCAGTAAAATAAATTTTGTCTGAATACAGCATTAATCATTTAATCTTTTATTCCTAAAATTAATTTTATTATAGGAGCAATCCTATCAGTATGGGTTTGATCCCAATTTGCAGTTATATTCACTGTATCACCTATTGGTGGTGAAGCTACTTCAATATTGGAATTGGCTTGTGGTTGGTGTTTTACCAAATTACTAAGTTGCCTTCTTTCGCCAATGGGAAACGTACTAAAAGTGCGTCGCAATAAAGGCAAAACGTGCATAAACGCATCTGCATCCAAAGCGGTTATCCAGCCATCCAATATGCCCCAAAGTCTAGCATCATGCAATAAGATCATACCACTAGAATGTAAAAAACCTTGTAACCAAGAGGCTGAGTAAGCCACTTCAGTGCCAAAAGACAGTGCAAATTTTAGATGCTTTGCAGTTTGTTCTATAGTCTCTATTTGGTCATCAAGTAAATGTCGTGCAGCACTACCTGCTAATAAACCATGTAAATTATCCTGAGCAACTAACATTGACAGAGCTTGATGCCAGAGTGTAACAAAATTTGTATCTTCTAGCATAAGCACAGTCTGATGAATATTCAACAATCGAGTGTGCATAGCTTGCGCCGCATCATTATCTAAAGACATACAGGCATAAGGTAATCCAATGCAGATACGCTCTAGCATTCCATTGATAATAGGTTGCAATTGGGAAGCATCTAATTCGCGGACGCTACCATAACGTAACGCTTTAGCCAATGTTGGTACTGTGTCCATTAATTGTCCTATAGCTGTATTAGTAGCTGCAAGTATTTCTAAACGGGCAAGTATTTTAGGTAATGCTTGTGGAAGATTAGCCTGTAACAGGGCATGGGTTAAATTGGCTAGTTCTTCTAATGTATTGCTAAGACGAGCTTGTTCTATAGAAAAAGCAGTTGTAGCAGTCTCTACTGTATTCCCCCAAGCGGCAACTTCGATAAGATGTAATACAAATTCTGGCAACCATTGTAATTGCCAAATTTCATGGAAGGTTCCTTTGGCTCCATAAGGTGCTTGGGTCTGTAGGGTTCCCCAATTGATTTTTAGTAATGTTAGGCGATGTAATAAATGGCTGCGTTCTAGGTCTATGGTTTTACGTAAATCTAGGTCTATTTTTTTTTGCAATGACTCCTGTTTAAGACGTAGCCGTTTTTGGTGGCGCATTAGGTCAGCTACTAAGGGTATTAAGGGTATAGTCTCTGGTACTTGGCCTAATCGCTCGCCTACTAAGAGTTGTTTTTCTATAAGCTGCATCTGAGCAGGATCACCAAAACATATAACCGTCTGTATGGCTTCGTTTAGTTCGTTGATGCCTGGTGTAGGGTATTCTCGAAACGCAGCCAATGTATCAGCGAGGCGTACTGCTTCGATTAGATGAGCCGATGAACAGTCAATATTTTCTTGACGTAGCAAATTTGCAACCTTTACTAGCCAGTAAGTTGCAGTGGTATGATTGTGCTCTTGAGTAGTTTGGTACCAAATATGTTCATAGTATCCAGGTGCAGTGATTCCTGCATTGTAGCCGCTTTCGATGGCTATGCGTTGGTAAGTCCAGGGTATCCAAGTGGCAATTACATTGGTCTTGGGTAGGTTTTTAAGAAGTTTGCGATCTTGAGTGGCTGGCGGTAATTTGGCTAAAGCTGGGAGGTGCCAAGCTCCGCATATTACTGCGATTTGTTGAAATCCATCTTTGGCAGCCTGCCGCATGGTCTCTCGCATATAGGCTTCGCGTTGTTGTTCTCGTTTTTTTTCAGTATCAGAGACATTATAAGAGCTTTCTTGCCTTAATGTGGTCATGATCTCTTGAATGGCTGGAAATACGTCTGTTGTATCTTGACGTTCTTCAATAAAGCGTTCCCACCAGGCTTCTCCATCCGCATAGCCTGCGGCTAATGCTATCCAACCTAAAGGGTCGTTTACTAATCTTGCATTAGTTTCTAGGAACTGCGGCTCTGTTTCATTATCAATTGGCTGCTGCGGTGCTTCTAGTTCTATAACTTTTGTATCTATACTAGTCAAATCTAATTTGATACTATCTTGATCATGCTCTGGTTCTATTTTAGCTGCAAGTTGGTGGCGTTGTGGTAAATCCATAAACCGGACTGTAATACCAGTACGTATTCCAAAGAGTAAGGCTTGCCATTCTGGAGAAAATATTGTAAATGGGAAAAAGGAAGCCCATTTGGGATTGTCTTTGACATAAATTAACAGCGCAACTGGAGGCTGCATAGCAGCATCAGCGGCCAATTGCAGTAATCCATTAGCTTCGGGAGGTCCTTCAATTAATAAGCAATCAGGTTGGAGCCTCTCTAATTCCGTGAGTAACATTCTAGCCGATCCTGGGCCATGATGTCTGATGCCAAAGAGATGGTATGGATTTTTATTCATAAAAATCGTAAGAAAAAAATTATAGTAGGAAAATAATATGACTGAATCGGATCAATTTACAATTGAATTAGAAAAAACACAAAAGGAAATAGAGTATATGGGATCATTTAATCATAGCCTTGTACAAGCTCAATTATCAGCATTATTACTTTCTACATACTGCAAATTCTCAGTCTTTATTGAATTGAGCCTCGATATGAGCCAAATAGATTTAAGCCAATTTAACATCAAAGCTAAAGAAGAATTGAAACCAGATATTTGCCTTTATTCTCGTAACTCCCAAAATGCCAAAGTAAAAAAACATGATATCATCAGAATATCAGAAATGCCTTTGTTAGCAATAGAAATTGTTTCTCCTAGACAAAGTATTGATGAAATTATTGCAAAATTTGAAGTTTATTTTTTCTTGGGCGTAAAATCTTGTTGGTTAATCATTCCAACGTTAGAAGCTATAGATATTTATTCCAATTTTGAACAGCATAAAATTTTTGATAGTAATAATACTGAAATTATTGATAAAAATTTAGATATACATTTACCTATTCAAAAAATTTTTGCATGGTAAGTCAATGTTTCCCCCTTCCCTGTTTAAAGTTAAGTTGTCATCAGTTATTGAGAAGTTACCTATTTTTTTGGAATAATATTATACTTAAAAGTAACAAAATCATTTTACATGAATGTAGGATAAACATTTGACTTCATATCCAATTCATCCAGGTCATCGCCATCCACCAGGAATTAATATTGATGAAACAGGCTGCAACTTTTCCATCTTTAGCCGTTATGCTACCTGCGCTGAACTATTACTATACAAAGATTGCCATAGTGAACAACCGTTTCAAGTAATACGCCTTGATCCTGAACTTAATCACACCTTCTTTACTTGGCATGTCTTAGTAGAAGATTTACCATTAGGAACTCATTACACCTGGCGCATCGATGGCCCTAAGGATACCCCAAAAACTGGAAGATACTTCGATCCTAGACAAGAATTGCTAGATCCATGGGCACGTGCTATTTGCAATAAACTTTGGGAACGCAAATATGCTACTACTGCAAATCTACAGCTTCATCGCAGTATGCGAGCCGTATTAGTTGCAGATACTTATGATTGGGAAGGTGACAAACCATTACAAATACCTACTGAACAAATGGTAATCTACGAGTTACATATCGGAAACTTTACCAAACACCCTTCGGCCAATGTAAAACAGCCTGGAACATTTTCAGGTCTCATAGAAAAAATTCCATATCTAGCATCCCTAGGTATTACTCACGTAGAACTAATGCCAGTGATGGCCTTTGATGCCCAAGATGTCCCAGCAGGAGTTTCTGAGCTTGGATTATCTAATGTTTGGGGCTATAGCACCCATAGTTTTTTTGCTTTGCATCCTAAATATTGCAGTAAAACTACTGCTAAATTTCATCGCAATGAATTTCGCAACATGGTTAAAGCTCTACATCAAGCTGGGATTGGAGTTATTTTAGATGTAGTCTTTAACCATACTGCAGAAGGAGGTACTGGTGGCCCTTTGATTAATTTTAAGGGCTTTGGCAATGAAACCTTTTATCATCTAGACGCGAAAGATAAAAGATATTATCGTGATTACACTGGTTGTGGTAATACCATTAATGCTAATCATCCCTTTGTCACTAGATTTATACTAGATTGCCTAGAATATTGGGTGCGGGAAATGCATGTTGATGGGTTTCGATTTGACCTTGCCAGTGCTATGACTCGCGGTGAAAATGGCGACCCTTTACCAAATCCTCCGGTACTGTGGGGAATTGAGTTATCTGATGAACTTGCTAATACTAAGATCATAGCAGAAGCCTGGGATGCTGCTGGTTTATATCAGGTCGGCTCCTTTCCAGGTTATCGTTGGTTAGAATGGAATGGTCGTTATCGAGATTGCATCCGGCGTTTTGTACGCGGTGATCCTGGTTTAGTAGGAGAAGTAGCAACCCGTATCGCAGGCAGTAGCGATCTTTACAAATCCAATTGGCGCTTACCTAGCAATAGTATCAATTTTATAACCTGCCATGATGGCTTTACGTTATGGGATTTAGTAAGTTATAACACGAAGCATAATCTTGCTAATGGCGAAGAGAATCAGGATGGTAGCAATGATAATTTTAGTTGGAACTGTGGGGTTGAAGGCGAAACCACAAACAATAAAATTATCGCTTTGCGATATCGCCAAGTCAAAAACTTCATTACTATCCTATTATTAAGCCAAGGTGTGCCAATGCTTTTGGCAGGGGATGAAGTATTGCGTTCACAAAGGGGGAATAATAATACCTGGTGTCAAGATAATTATTTAAATTGGATTGATTGGAGTGATTTGAAAGCGCAGGCAGGAATGGTTCGGTTTGTGCGTAGTATGATTGCATTACGCAGAAGACACCCTAATCTGCAACGTCGCAATTTTTTGCAAGGTACAAATCCAAATAATAAGCTATTTCCTGATATGCAATGGCATGGTGAGCGGCTTAATTTACCGCCTTGGAATGATCCTAATGCCCAATGTTTGGCGTTTACTTTAGGTTCTATAGCTAAAGATGATACTCCATTACATTGCCTACTAAATATGTCAAATAATTTTCGTTGCTTTGAGTTGCCGCCTTTAAATGATTTATTTTGGCATCGATCTGTGGATACTAGTTTAGATAGTCCTTATGATATATCTTTAGTTTCTGAACAGTTTATGGTTCAAACAGCGCATTATTGGCTAGCCGCTCATAGCATAGTTATTCTTGAGGCTTTTTGATTTCTTACCATCTATTCAGTTGATATGTAGGATGGGTAGAGCCACAACGACCCCCCATCGTTTTAAGCTAAATGTTTATCTGGCTGAAAGGAGGTTTCGAATAATGTCTATTATGTATGTTGTTTGATACAAAATAATCTTTGATATTCTTCATTTTCAATCAAATGTTGCGTTACGGTTCCTTGATCCCGTGCGATTAAAAATTTGAGTTCCTTAAGGTTTGTAGACCAATGTGAACCATTAAAAAATTCCATACCAGAAAACTGAGTTTTATAGAGTGCATTCTTGGAATAACAAGAACCTAAATATAAAAATTCCTGGCCGGATTTGCTAAATAGTTCAACAGCAGTCGTCATAATAAACATACCAAGATTTTTATTATGATAATCTAAATCATAAAACGAATAATAAAAATAGGCCAATTTAGTATCTTCTACATAAAGCGTAACAATCCCTATGTCTTGTTGAGATTCCTGATCAGTAAAGATTAGAAAATGAGTAATCATATCAGTTTGAAATAGGGAATCTAATCTTTCATAAGTCATAATGTTTTGGCCAAATTTTATATCAGCATACGTCTTGCAAAATTGTTGCCAGGTTTGAGTATATTTAAAATCCGCCTTAGCTATATATCTATACTCAATATTGGCTCCTTTACGGATGATGCGTCGATTTTCTGAAGAGAGTTTGAAATTAGCAAGTCGTACCCTTACTTGACGACACATATAATAACGCTGCATATCGCGGGAACTAGGCAAGAACCCCTGGGCAAATATTGCCGCTGGTGTATCTCCTGCTTCTGGAATGGCGCAGATGACATAGGGGAAGATGTAGTTATGATAATCGGATTTATATTCTGAGAAGAGAAGTTTCATGTTCTATCTTTTAAATTTTTGGATTAGCGCAAGTTCTAAGAGTTACATCCTGTTGTTACAAGGTTCGTACTATAAAGTTTCATTCAAGTTACTTAAGGGGTATTTTTTGCTAAAACATTCGTTGTCGCACAACCTCATACAAAACAATACCAGCCGCTACTGAAACGTTTAAACTTTCTAGCACTCCTAACATTGGCAAACTTATTAGGTAATCACAATGTTTACGAGTCAATTGACGCAACCCCTTAGCTTCATTACCAAGGAGTATAGCAATTGGGCCTTGTAGATCCGCTTGATAGAGTTTAGTTGAGGTTTCTATAGTAGCTCCTACTAACCATAATTTTTGAGCCTTTAATTGTTTAAGAGTACGCGCTAGATTAGTAACCTGCACATAAGGTATACGGTCAGCAGCACCACTTGCAACTTTGCAGACAATAGGGGTAAGCCGGGCCGAGTTAGTTTTGGGGGCAATGACTGCATGAACTCCAGCAGCTTCAGCGGTACGTAAACATGCACCTAGATTATGTGGATCTTGTACTTCGTCTAAGATTAGTAAAAAAGGTTGTTCAGCACGTTGTTTAATCTTTTCTAATAATTCATAAAGTGCAGCTTCGGTCCATGGAAGAGGAGTATTGATATGTACTGCGATGCCTTGGTGCTGGGTTTTGATGGTTTGGTCTAGGGTTTTGCGATCAGTATCTTGTATAGGAACTTGTAATTCAGTGGCTAGTTCTAAAAGTTCTGTGACACGTTTGTTTCGATTGGCTCTATCATACCATACAGCACGTATAGATTTGCTATTACAGGCTAACATTGTCCGGACAACGTGGATGCCACCAATGATATTGGGAAATTTTGTAGTATCTGGATTGTGAGGGGGTTTAGGTGTTGCCATGAAATTTTGTGTGTCTGTGGGCATTATGAAAATATAGTGAGTTATGAGAATCGGTATAATGTTTAGTCTAATACGATTTATTAATAATAACCTAGGATAGAGCAACATCATAATGGCTACCAGCACTGCGGCATTACAAACAACTTCCTTCACTGGAGCCGAGTTTGCGGAACAGATGCCAAACGCTCGTCTCATTCTAAGTGATGAACCCGAAATAGAATCTCCTGAACACTATGAACAGCTAGTATTATTAACTACTATTCTAAATTGGGCCTGAGGTGATTGCCAAGGTTTTTTTATTGGTACAGGGTACGCAGTGCATATCCTATCTGTCTATTATGGTCGTAATTCATTACTGCGCCGTAAATTTTTGTGGACCGGATTTCTTTTTGGTCAAAGATGTTGAACCAGCAAAGCGTAATTCTTGGGTCGTTTGGGAAGAAGCAGGACGCTATCCAGATCTTATCATTGAAATACTTTCGGATTCTACCGCCAAGACTGATCGTGTCGACAAAAAACAGCTCTATCAAAATATATTTCGTACTCCAGAATATTTCTGGTCTCATCCCTGTACTTTAGAATTTCAAGGGTTCCAACTTTCCAAAGATATGGTATATGAGCCACTTCCTGACGTTAATGGAATGAAGTGGTCTAATGCTTTGCAAATGTATCTTGGCATTCACAACCAAAAACTGCGCTTTTATGCCCAAGATCACAGCTTAATTCCTACCCTAGCCGAAAGCACTCAAATAGAACATGAGCAAGCTGAGATAGAACGAAGAAGAGCTGAAGCACTAGCAACCAAATTGCAAGAATTAGGAATAGATCCAACAACAATTAGTGTGTAGATGCACAAAAAACGCATGACAAATTATCGTCGTTTTTATATTTCATTTTGCATGATGCACTTCGTGCCTTACATGCATCCATTCTTATAAGGTATAATTTAAATTGGCAAATTCAGTTATTTTTCTTGATATTGATGGAGTAATAACAACCGCTCCTAGAAATCATATACTATCGTATAACTGTATATAAAAACTAAGTTAATT
>LFCU01000239.1 GCA_001044195.1 Candidatus Achromatium palustre | reverse complement strand
TTTTTCATGCAGGATTTAGGTTTAGTATACTTTTTGAGAACTTTTGACTGTCCAGTTGTATGCCAGATCCAGTTAAGGCTTTTTCAAACCATTTGTTACGTGGGATAGGGAGTTGGATTCGATTATGTTGGTCTAACCAAGCAACCTCAAATAAACTAATAGCAGATATGCCAACTTGATTCGCTTGTTCTATATGCTCCAACCAAGTTGATTTCAATTTATGTCGATTAATCCACCATAACCAAATATGTGTATCCAATATAACCATCAAGAAAATTCCCATTTCGATGCTGGAACACTATCAAAAATATCACCGATTATTTTGATTTTACCAGCAATCTCTGGATGAGGGATACGTTTAACAATTTCATGGCTACTAAAAGATTGAGTTAAATCTTGTTTAGTAACTAATTTTTCTAATGCAAACACAACCACTTCTTGAGGTGTTTTGATGCCAGTGATAAACATGGCTTGATGGATTAATTTATCTTCTAAAATTAACTGAGTGTTCATAGACATCCTTCATTTGTTTCCAAAAGCCAACTCGTAAAATGGGTAACTTTTAGGTTGGGGTGAGGAACGAACCCCAACATTGGCAAAAATATCATATAATTATATGTAAGGTTTTGATTTAGATCCATAAGGCGAGGGAATCCCGCCCTTTTTTGAATTATGTAAAAACACGATTTGTATTGAAAAGTTAGATAGAACATACATTACATACCTTTTCAAATCAAGTCTCATAGCACCATCGCACACAGACGGAAATCTTAATCATGATGTTGATGCGTATCTCAATTTAGATTTGACAAAATTATGACAAATATAGATCTTGAAAAAACAATGTTGCATCTCCCAATACAAGAACGTGCTTATCTTGCTCAAAAACTTCTTGAAAGTTTAGATCACCCATCTAAAGATGAATTGCAACAAATGTGGCTACTTGAAGCTCAACTTAGGGCTGAAGAAATTGATCTGGGTGTGGTTGATTTAATTTCTGCAGAAAAATTAGAACAACAGATACAGGCAAGTTTTAAGTGAAATACGTTTTACATCCTGATGCTGCTGAAGAACATAGACGACAAGTAACTTATTATGAAGCAAAACAACCTGGATTGGGTAAACGTTATCATGCAGAATTTCGTAAAAGTGTACACGATGCCTGCGATAAATTAGTGCAGTATCAAATTGTTTACCCACCAAATATTCGATGAATTACATTCAAAATCTTTAAATTTGATCTTATTTATCGTGAAGTAGATGGAGTGATTCAAGTACTTGCAGTGGCAAATCATAGCCGTAGACCAGGCTATTGGTTACAACGTTTATGAATGGCACATAGCCATGTAGGGTATTGCGTACCCTACAATGCTCATATTTTTTTACACTGAATTTAGGTATTATTTCAAAGTAGTAAATTTATATAGAAGGCGGGATCGCTTCGCTCTCCCGCTCTACGTGTTATGATCGTTTTTCAAATACTACACCACTTGAAACTGCTAATTGTATAGGCCAAAAAAATGTATGCAGCCAGGTAGGGTGGGCAAACGGCTGTATCGTTTGCCCACGCGAACAAAACAACAAGAAAAAATTATTTGATAACTCCGCATGGGCACGATGAGAGGCCGTGCTCACCCTACTTGGCTATAAATGATGTTGCCGGTTGCCTTAAATATTCTGGAAAATCCAAATCTATCGAGGATATGAACGAAGCTATTAAACAAGGAATTATGGATAAATTTCAATGATTGCCGTTAATAAAAATGTCATCGTCAGGAACTGGTTCAGTCTAATGTTTGAACATAACATCATAATTACATTATTTTTATAATAGTTGTAAGGTCTCACAATAGAAAATTTACAAGCCAATTTTTTAAATTGACACTATCACAATATCTAGGACAAAATTTTGAGACGATTTTAGAGGATAGCATAATAAAAATTGTTTCTAAATAACATAATGTTAGTTGATGAATTAGACTGAACCAGTGCCGAATCTACCAGAATCAGTAGCAAAAATTAGACGCTTGTCACTTATTTTTACTAGCCACTCCTTTAGAATATCACAGTTAGATATTTAAAATCAGTATTTATCATCTTGAAATCTATAAGATAATATAATTAGGTAATAAAATTATATTATTTTATTAATTAGACATTATTTGAAACCCTAATTATCGCCTTATGCTTATTGAGCTGAACGGAGGTTTCGAATAATGTTTAATCTTAATTAACCACATATTTGGATGGGCGCGTTTCCAAAATTTCAATGCAAAATAGCTATTTTAAAAATATACCACTACATTAAATAATTAGGAAAAATAATGCCTAACACATTGGAAGCTAAAATAAAAAATTATGCAAATACTCAATCTACAAAGATAGTATATAAGATGCCAAAGATCGGTTATTTAAAAACGCAACCTAAAACTCCTAATGATTCCCGACCAATAGGCCGTCGCCGTACCTTGGCTCGGATGATGCGAGTAGATTTGGAAATAACATTAGGTTTATTAGATGAAGCACTAGACCATAATGATGAATCCTCTTGATTATTTACACCCTTCATTACCCCCACTCTCCAAAATACAAACAATACGACACCTCTGCAAAAAAACTGGCAAAAAAGAACTGGCTGATTTTGATTTAAGAATCAGCTAATAATACTGGAGCTTTTTTTGGAGATAATTTTTGATTCTACCGATTCCTGTGGGTAATAATATTCTGCTTGATTAAGTCGTGTAGGTTGGGTTGCCAAACGCACAGCAACCCAACCTACGGTGCTACATTTCTGAAGAGGTCGATTGTGCTGTAATCTGTGCTATTAATTTGCGTATATCCGCTAATCTAGCTTCAAAATACGCTTTATACTGCTGTTTACCAGCTAGAGTATAGCCCTTATACGCAACCTCGTAAGCCTGTTTTGCTTCATGCAATTTTTCAGCACTCTGCTCCTGCATACCCAGATTATGCAAAGTAATAGCTAGATTATTTTGAGCCATAGCCTCTTCCAAAGGCATAATCTCGCTGCTATAATTCTGGACTGCCATTTGAAAATGTTCTACAGCTTTATTGAGGTAATCTATTTTAGTATCTTTAGTTACTTTAGTTACTTTAGTTACTTTGGTGGCTAATAAACGTAATACTGTACCTAAATTATTGTTAGTGGCCGCCCAATCCAAAGGAGATTGTTGCGGATCACGCTCTTGTAAGCACTTTTGATAAGCACCTACCGCCTCTTGAAGACGTGATGCACTATTTTCTAATACACCTATAGTTTGCAACACATTGCCAATATTATGTTGTAGCATAGCCCAATCTAAAGGCAATTGGTTACGAGGAGTCTCTTGTAATGCTAAATTATAAGTGTGTAATGCCTTATATAGTATCTTTATATCTTGCGTTTGTTTACCCAATACCCATAAAGCACCACCTAAATTGTTTTGAGTAATGGCCCAATTACGCTTTGTAGGTTCTTGGACACGTTCTTGTAACACGGCTTGATATTTGGTTATGGCTTCCATCAATAGTTTAGTATTGGATTGTTTAACGCCTAGAACCCACAAAGTATTCGCCAAATCATTTTGACTCGTGGCCCATTCTATAGGATCTGCTGTTTGAGAGCGTTCTAATAGAGCAGCTCGAAATGCTGCTAGACTTTCTCCTAGTTGTACTGTCCCTACAATACGGCGTTCGCCAATTAAACGTAAGGCATTGCCAAGCTCATTTTGGGTTTTGGACCATTGTCTTGGTGCTAATTCTCGAGTGTACTCTTGTAAGGCCAATTTATAGACTATTACGGACTCCTCTAAAATATCTATATTTCCCGTATATTCTCCCAGCAGGCGTAAGGAATTGCCTAATCCACTTTGGCTAGCTGCCCATTGCAAGGGAACAATTTGGCGGGTTCTCTCCTTAATGGCTAGCCGATAAGTTTGCACGGATTTTTTAAGAAGTACTGGATTTTTTTCCAATCTTCCCAAAATCTGTAATGCAGTGGCGAGGGTATGTTGCACCATAGCCCATTCTATAGGTGTACGTTGTTGAGTATATTCCAACAATGCCAGGCGACAAGTAGATACAGCCTGACGTAACCTGTGGCTATCATATTGGTATTCGCCAAGGGCTAAGAATGCTTGAGCTAAATTATTTTGTATCATAGCCCATTGCAAGGGGACGTTATGACGTGTATATACTTGTAAAGCATTATTATATTTAGTAATAGCAGTTTGTATATGTCCTATGTCGCCCGCTAATTTACCAAGAGTATAGTGAACGTTTCCAAGATTATTTTGGGTTAAGGCCCATTTATAAGGTACTTTCTTCTGGACATTTTCCTGTAATGTCTGTTTGTATTGGGTGATTGCTGCTTGTAAGTATTTATGATTCCTTTGAGTCTGTCCAAGAATCCAGTAAGCATTCCCTAAATTATCATGCACTGCGGCCCAGTTTAAAGGCACTTGCTTTCTAGGATAGGCTTGTAAAACCATTTTATATGTACCAATAGCTTCCTTGATACGAGCAGCACTACCTTCACGTTGGCCAAGTATTAATAAGGTATGTCCTAAGTTATTAGTTATTCCAGCCCATTGTGATGGAGCAGTTTCTAATGTATAGGTTTGCAGTGCGGCCTTATACGCCGTGATTGCTTGCTGGAGCGTTGTTAGATGTCCGGTACGTTGTCCAAGGTTTCGGAGGGCATTGCCAAGTAGGTTATTGGCAATAGCAAAATTGTAAGGCATATCTTTAAATACTTGGAGGGCATTTTGGTAAGCAGTTACAGATTCTTGCAAATATCTAGTGGATTTTCCTAGTGGTTGCTGTTGGCCTAAATTCCACAGTGCAGTACCTAGGTGGCTATGCAGCATTGCCCATTGTAATGGTTGTTTATGGCGTGAAATTTTAGCTAGGAGTTGTCTGTATCCAGATATTGATTGTTCTAGGCTTAAGTTTTGTGCGATTCTGTTAGATGAGGGTTGTGATACCCTGTGGCTTTCATCCCATATCCATGCTCCAAAGCCCCCAAGTACTGATATAACACCTAGAATGGCTATTAGGGTAAATCTATTCGAAATTCTTATGGCTTTAGCGGGGGTATATTTGTCTTTGCTCCATACATTGCAAATAAAGGTGGTTATTAGGCTTACAATTATGCCACCTATACCGATGTATAAACCGCCAATTTTAAATAAATTAGTATCTTCTAGCATATTAAGTTGCAATTTGGTTAGTGTAAAGTTAAGTAGTAACTTTAATAAACATTATAGAATCTATTATAGAAACTATTATAGACTGTATAGTTATTATAGGACTGTATAGTTATTATAGATTATTAGTTAGTATACTATAATAGATAGATTATATGTAGTTTTAGATTATATGTAGTTTTAGATTATATGTAGTTTTATAGTATGTTTAAGATAGCCTATGTATTAGTTTATCAAATTTTTAATTAACGATTATTTGAAAATCGCAATTATTATCTAAGCATTATTTAGATCTAATATGCCAAATTAGATTTGAAACAATAGACATTATACAAAATCCCCAATTATTGCGTCTGATTATTGATCTATAGAAGATTATTGGCTTACATCACTTCTTATACTAGGCTTAAATGCAGGTTCTAAAGCTGTATTACAAATAATATCCAATTTCAAAGGAGTAAAGATAGAGACTCGTTTTATAGCTCTAATAGCGTATACAGCACCATCTAATGGCAAACAGTATTCAAACAATGGCTCTATCTGCTGTAATTGCCTTAATACAATCCTTTGCTGCAATGGTGGTAAGAATATAATAGAATGCTGCTGTTCAATCTGAAAACCTTGTACTTTAAGCCATCCTTCCACTCGTTTACGACCTATAGATTTTTGCCACCAAGGTACTATTTGACTGTTACGAAAAATATTACACCAAATCCCCCATAAGCTCCAAGGATTGAAGCCAAATACGATTAAATGTCCTCCAGGAATTAGCACTCTATCAGCTTCTAAGATTACCTGGTGCGGGTTAGCTACAGATTCTAAAGTATGTGGTAAAAAGACTACATCCATTGAATCTGAAGCTATAGGTAGCATATTGGATTGACCTAATATTTTCCCAGTATTGCCAATTAAAGCAAAATGTTCTTCTAAAATTATGTGTCTGCGAATTTTGGTATTGGCAATTGCAGAGGCAAAAACTTGTCCCCACCCTATCTGTAAGAGATAGCAGCCAAATAAACCCGAGAATAATTTTTTTAAGTAGCGTTGTTCTTGAATAAGTAATTCTTGCCCAGGGGATTTCATAAACCATTTCTGCAATATTTTGATATTGGGTGTAGAATGGTAAAAAGTTTGTTGTAGGTCCATTAACTAACCTGTTTTTAAGAATTTACTAATAACACAATATAAGCTATTAATTTAATTTAATTTTTAAATTAATGCAATAAATAAATTATAGCAGCTTATTTCAAATTTATCGCTTATAATTTTGGCATCCTTGATTTCCCAGTTTGCATTTTTATAGTTCTCATACTCTGTATGGGAATGATCACAAAAAAATACTTTATAAAAGCAAATGAAGGATGCCATATCTAGCCATATGGCAAACTTTATTGTCTCCAAATAGAATGCACTTGGTTTATTGACGTATCCTATAAAGGCTTTTGCAACAGATGCCATAAATTATTGAAAAATTATTTTGAGAGCTTCTTTTAAATATTTTTTTAAAACAAAATTAAACACTTAATTTGCTTTTTAAGATGACAAAAGAGGTGTATGGTGAGCAATATGCATCATACAATTACACTGTTAATGTGACAAAGTAGAAAATTAGGAATTATATTTTTTATAAATATTTGTTTAATTATCAATAAATTATAATAAAAATATCATAAACTACTTGACGTTTGTTTTATAGTATTTTATAATACTTTTAATTATAGATATGTAAGTCTTTTGGGACTTTTAAATTGTAATACTAAAGCTAAAGCTATAGATAGTGAATACATACTTTTTTTTAAGGATAAACAATTGCTAACCATGTTTAACTACATTGAAACTCGTTATATTACAATTGGCTATTTGTCGCCATTAATATTGCTTGTGATGCTACTTTTAGGTGGCTGTGCTTCTAATCCAGAACATACAGCAAGTCTCACCAATATAAATGTGCCAATAAATCGTTTAACGAATCTAACTAAAAGCAAATCACCACTCAATCATCCTACAAACCAGAAACAACGCTTCAATGCTGCTGCACAAACTACAGATAAATCTGTAAGCTATCCATATTCTAAGAACAGAAAAAATGTTAGGAATGTTAAGAATGTTAGGAATGTTAGGAATGTTAGGAATATTAGGAATGTTAGGAATGTTAGAAAGATTCAAAGTAAGATTAAGATTATCCAAGCACCTCAAGACCTTCCAACTATAAAAATCGCCCAAAGGAACAAAAAAAGTAAACAAATTAGACAATTAAAAGCTAGAACTGAGTCTAAAAAATATAATAAATCTAATGAACCTAGTAAGTCTAATGAGATAAAAAAACCACAACTAACTATAAAAGCTACAACAACTCAACCCAAAAATCTGTGGGATCGAATACGCCTAGGTTTTAGCTTAACCATTCCAAATAACAAACGTATGGATAGAGAAATATCCAAAATACAAGCTGATCCAAAAACGTTTGCAGAGCGTCTACGCCGTGCAACTCCCTATTTGCACTTTATTGTTGAAGAAACCGAAAAACGTAATATGCCATTAGAAATGGCACTATTGCCTGCCATAGAAAGTGGCTTCAAACCTCGCGCCCGTTCTCACATGCGAGCTTTAGGATTATGGCAATTTATTGCCTCTACAGGAAAAATGATGGGGCTTAAACGTAATAGATGGTATGAAGGGCGTTATGATATAAGAGCATCTACTTATGCAGCTTTAGATCATTTACAAGATCTAGCAGAAGAATTTAATGGCGACTGGGAATTAGCTCTTGCTGCTTATAATGGTGGTGCTGGACGTATTAGGAGAGCAGTTCAGGCCAATAGAAGAAGAGGATTAGCAACGGATTTTTGGAGTTTAAGATTGCGTAGAGAAACACGCCGCTATGTACCCAAATTACTAGCATTGGTCCAAGTTGTAAAGAATCCTGAAGTCTATGGTATGCATGTTCCTTATTTAGCCAATAAGCCTTATTTTAGAGCGATTACGATCACTAAACGCACTAGATTAAGACAAATTGCCAAAAATACTTATGTAAGTACCAAGATGTTAAAGAGACTTAATCCAGGACTACGACTTGATGTAGTTGGAGTAGGTGGCCAATATAGTCTATTATTACCAATTAAACAGGCCGACCAATTTACTAGATTAGCTAAGACAGTGCCAGATCGCAATGCGCAACCAATCCAAACTAATAGGGTAACAAATACACCAATGCAACAAACTATCCCAAGTGTGTTGCCAAAGATTGCTCATAAACGCCCAATCATATATATAGTTAAAAATCGCGATTCTTTAAAGACAATAGCATTTACTTACGGGTTAAATCCTAGACAAATTGCGGCGTGGAATGGTATTAGTCCTAGTGCTAAATTAGAGACTGGACAGGTGCTGTATCTGCATTTTTGGACTAATAGAACAGTTACTAATATAGCTACAAAACGTATTGTATATCAAGTGCAGTATGGTGATTCATTAGATAAGATTGCGCAACGGTTTGGAGTTTCAATCGTGGATCTTAAACGTTGGAATAATCTTGATAAAACTAAGTTTAAACCTGGGCTTAAACTGACCCTGCATGTCAAGGCATCAAGGAAATCATTGCTGTAAACTTAACTCTGTAGGATTGGTACAATTTTTATTTATAGTGTCTACATGAATTGTCCTGATTCTACCGCTTTCTGTGGGTAATACTATCCTACGTATAATTAGCTTTATAAGTATTGATAGTACACACTTATCATACTCTTTTTGACCATAAATTACTTTTGTTCATAATTTTATATAGCATTATCAAATACATATATGCCCACAGAAAGCGGTAGAATCAGGGGGTGGCCTATACCCATCCCACGTTATAATTCATACATATGGAATAAAAGCTTTATAGCAATCATTTGGTATATCAATGATTTCATAACTTTTAGATGAAATAAATAGTAATACCTGTTTGCCTTTGCCAAGCAACGTATTTATGGAATCAAAGACTTGGTGTTCCATCGTCACAAATTTGCGATTAAAACTTGCAACACGAATACGAATTATTATCTCATCAAATTCGCGAGCTTCCCGTAAAAATTTATGTTCATATGAACGGGTCAAAATAAACCAATCTGTTTTTTTAATATCAAATTCTGGAAAACCGTAGCGAAAAAATAGCTCTCTTGTCTTGCCAACCCACATACCATATTGCGCAAAATACACATTACCAACAGAGTTAGTATCTTGGTACGTAGCAATAAGTTTATGCACAAACCATTTACCATCCATCCAACTGGAAACTCCCGCTTCACTAGCTGTCAATATTTGTGGTGCAACATCTGTCGATATATTGGGCTTTGTTATTGCTAAAGCATCATTTGTAGCTGGTGTAACGTGAATTCTTGTAATCTCATCATCCTGCTTAGAGTATGCTGCTTTGTTAATATTTGGTGCGCTTGCACTAGGAATATTATGTCTAAAAATGTAAAACAGCGTATAAATTACAGGAATAATAGGGCCAATCATCATTAGTGTAGGTATCTGCTGTAAGTAACCAATACCGAAAATACCTGTAGCAAACAAACCAACTGCTGTAAGAGTGGTTTGGTTAAACAAATTGAAATTCGGTTTAAATAAGCTACGGAAGATAAATAGTATTGAATATCCAAGCGAGAATGTGCTGTAAAATACCATGAAATACTCAAGTTCAAGCCCTATAGATATGGCAGCAAAAGCTGTAAAGATAGCCAATACAAACAATGGAATAGGTGACTCCAAAAGGTGTCTTGGAATAAGCGTTAGCAGCATAGATTCACTCTTCTTTAGGCTATCCTTCTGAAACCATTTTAATGCTATGTAACCACTATCAAGTGTAGAAATAATACACAAATACAGAAAAATTAGATACATTGTCTGGAAAGTAACTGGTATTTGCTGCTGTAATTTGCTATGAAATAGGAATCGAATTATAAAATCCTTAACATGGAACAGATGGTCGGCGGTTTGCTGTATTAGTGACATTTCCATTCCCATGCCACGCGCTTCATGCCAAATTGTCAAGGCTAACATACCATGAAACAGCAGAATAATAAAGAAAAGAAAGCCACCAAGACTATACGCTATACCAATATTGCTTTTTTCATCATGTATCTTAAGAATACGTTGCCATTGTTGGATATCAAGCCATGGACCAAGTAAAAGACCGATAAAAATAGGGATAAAATAGCCAACGAATTTGTTAGTACCAATACTCTCATAACCGCTAAAAGAGTTATTAAATGGTTTTAGCAACGTGATATGTGAGTCTCCTATGCTAATAGACACTATAGAAATGACAATAAGTATAGCCATCACAAAGTGTGACCACTTTAATTGCCCAATATGGAATTGCTCGCCAAAGAAAAGACTTAAACCAGTAACTATAAAAGCTATTAGATAGTAATTTATATCTAATGGTATAAAGACATATTTAAATAATGCAAAAAATGTCAACGATATTGCAATAAATTGGTATAGCAGAAAAATCCAGCGCAATCTATTGACCGTTTGCAGAAAATATTTCTCAAATTCAGGGTTAGAAGAATATTTTTGGGAGATATTTTGTACAAACCAACCAAATGCGATTAAGCCAACAGCATTAGGTATAGCAAAAAGTAATAAGCCATGTATCCCAAATTGAATAGCCATTTGTACAGAAAAGAACAGCCCCAAGCCCCATGTCCAAGAAAGTGCTATGGAGAATCCCCAAATAAGAGGATTAATATTCTTCAAATTAATTATATGCATAATTGTATAAGAAATAACTAAATTATTGGTTCCTTGGCTTTGTATATTTTTAAGGAGCCAGTTATTAAAAAATTTAAAGTATATTAAAGTATATTTGAAGTATATAGATTTACCTGATAAATTTTAAATATTATAGATCAAAAATATTGATATACTATAAATTAAGAAAAATGAAGACAAACATCATGTTACTTGTAACAGTGCTATAGTGCTATAGTGCTATAGTGCTTTGCAAATATAACATTAATATGCATGCATCAAAATTTATACTGTTTCAGCAATTTAAGTCGAGTTATATAATTAAGTTATTTAGTGTTCTGAACTATGATTGGCTTAATTACCAAAATTTTTAATCAAGATACTCCTGTTAATTTCGAAAATCAATGTTCAAAAATATTAACATATTGGGTTAATCCTGATACTATTACCAATTAGAATTCTTAATCTAAGGTAACTGAAAAAAGGTACCTTACAAATATCAAGGTAATCAATAATGATAACATACTGTATTAATATAATAACTACCATCGAATAATATTATTCTTCTGTACTATATCGATAATCGATACTTAAATATTAATATTTAGCATGACCTTATTGGATGATTGACCATAATAGAAACATAAGAGTGCTCCAATCTGGTCCCAAAACTTTACTACCATAAATCTGTTATGATCCTGAAACGCCTTTTTAGAGCCTCCTGGGGCAAAGATGATAATGTTACCAGCCATCCCAATGTACCAATTTCTCAGGAAGCACTTACGAAACGTCTGCAAGACTCAGATCCACACGAACGTCGCAAAGCTTGCAAACAGATCACAGACTTCAACATATTACAACATCTAGCTGATACAGATACCAACCTAGAGGTACAAGCCACAGCTACAAATCGTCTCTGTAGCCTACTAGCTGGAGATAAGCTTACCAAGTTACCATTGGAAGATCGCCTTGCATACTGTAATAACCACTTAGATACTACAGCTACTGCAAAACTGCCAAACCAATTACTCAAGCGTTGCCAAGAACCAGAATTACGCCTGGCTGTTTTACCTAAAGTTACTGATTCTCAAGCCTTAGTAGAATGTACTTTACAAGACACAGTAGCTGCGGTGCGTTTAGCTGCTATTGAATTACTTAACGACAAATCATCCTTAGAACAAGTAGTAAGAGAAATTGGCAAAAAAGATAAGGGAGTATATCGCATTGCCCGCCAACGCTTAAAGGATATTACTGAGCAAGAAAAAGCCCCGATACGCTTGCGAGAAGAAGCAACAAATCTATGTACTAAGATGGAACGCTTGGCAAAACGCAATCTTTGGTCTCAAGATAAATCTTTAATAGAATCATATATTGAGAAATGGGAAGCCTTGGAAGGAACCATACCTGCTGATTTAACAGCACGTTTTCAGACCGCCAATACAGTATTTCAGCAAGGCTATCAATCCTATCAAGACGAATGCAAAGCTCGTGCTGAAACGGAAGCGGCCCATGCGCGTTTACATGCAGCCAGGCATAAGTTATTGGTTGAGCTAGAAAATCTTGTTAACACCGAAATAGCTGCTGAAGATACGGATACGGATGAAGCTAAAGATACGGATGAAGATACAGCTTTTACAAAGCTTACAGAACGGTTAAATGTGCTTAACCAACGTTGGTTAGCCCTAGACCAAGAAACTCCTGCACCATCCAAAATCCAAGAAAAATATGCTCATCTAGAACAACAGCTTTTCGAAAAAACCAAACATTTACAGGTGGTACATGAAAACTGTCAACGTCTAAAAAAACAATTAGAACAAGGACAAATATGGCTAGATCAGTCAGAATCCTTAGATGCTCAAACCCTTCGAGATTGGCGTAAAATTGGCAATCATCTAACTACTAATTGTACTGATAAAATTGCTATTTTACAGTATCAAGATCTGTTAGAAAAATTACAACACCGCATCGAACAACAGAAAAAGCAGGCTACAGATCGCCTAAAACAACTTTCAGCTCGCATTGATACTTTAGAAAAAGAACTAGAAACTGGAATATTACGACGTGCTAGTGGCTTATATCAAAGTATTCAGTCAGATTTGGCATTCATTAAAAGCAGTGATGTCGGACAGCGGCGTTATGAAATGTTTGAGCAAAGGATGCATAGATTAACTCCACAACTTCGAGAATTACAAAGTTGGCGCAAGTGGGGTAATCATCAACATCGTTTAGATATGTGTGAAACTCTAGAAAAACTGGCTAATTCTACCGAAGAGATTTCGTTATCATTACTTGCCGAGCGGGTACAAGCACTACAAGCTGAATGGAAACGCTTAGATCGTGATGGCGCTAGGGCTAGTGAAGCTCTATGGCAACGCTTCCACAAAGTGGCGGATCAGGTATATGCTAAGTGTCGTCCTTACCTCGAAGAACAACGCCGGCTACGCAATCTAAATCGTCAAGCTCGGGAATCTTTGTGTAAACAGGTTGAAGACTTTCTAGAAACTGTCAATTGGGAACAGCTAGACTGGAAAAAGGCTGTAAGAGCCATTAGAGAAGTACGAACTACTTGGGAAAGTCTTGGTCCTATTGATTCTAGAACTCATAAATCTCTGAATCAACGCTATCGTACCGCGATGAAGCGTCTCAATAAACCCTTAGCTCAAGAACGAGTGCGTAACCGTGCCTTACGGCAAGATTTGATCAAACAAGCCCAAGCATTAGTTACACATGAAGATTTGCCCCACGCTATTCAAGAGATTAAACGCTTGCAAGAACAATGGCAGATTACTGTAGCTACGACTAGAAACCAAGAGGATGCGATGTGGCAAGCATTTCGTGCGGCTTGTGATCAAATTTTTGAACGCCGTAGGGAAGAGCAGCAATTACAACAAGAGACCATCAATCTACAAATTGAAGCCCTAGATACTATATGTGAAGATTTAGAAGCGTTAGCTAAAACTCCAGGCTCTCAAAATTTGGATGCACAAATAGAAGCTTTAACGGAACGTTGGGAAACCGATGTGAAGGCTGCTGATTTGCCACGCCAAGACGAGTCCCGTCTGAAAAAGCGTTGGAACAAAGGTTTAGAGGGGGTTAGGCGTAGGATTCGTATACTTGAAGAAACCGCCAAACGTTCCCAAATGGAACGTTTACGTAATCAAGCAGCATTTTGTAGGGAGTTAGAGGATATAGTATCTGAGACACTGGTAGCTAATGCTGAAGTCGAAACTGAAACTGAAGTGTCATCTGAAACTGAAGTGTCATCTGAAAACTTAGTGATACCTTTAACAGATACTATAATAGCAGAGTGGCAGACTAAGTGGGATAGTTTACCTAAAAATAACGATTATTCACGGCAAGAAATGCTAGATCAAAGATTTAATGCAGTCTTAGCAGCAGCCAAAGATCCTAATGCCCAAGCCGATTTTAATGCCAAACGAGAGCTAAATAGCCAGGAACGTTCACAATTGTGTTTGAAGATGGAGATCTTAACAGGTATCCAATCACCACCAGAGGCGTATCAAGAGCGTTTAGCTTATCAAGTAAGTAGACTTGCTGGACGTTTAAGTCAAGGAATGGAGGATACATTAGATGAAGCTCCTAATTTAGAATGTTCTTGGTATGCTTGTGGCCCAGCCTTACCTGATCAGGTAGATTATTTTGAGCAGCGTTTTGATCGTGTTCGTAAAGCCTTAGCATCCCATTCTGAAAGCCGTAAATCTGAAAGCCGTAAATCTGAAAGCCGTAAATCTGAAGGTCGTAAATCTGAAGGTCGTAAATCTGAAGGTCGTAAAGTAAAAAAAACGTAACAGATAAGACTACAAACACCTTCCATATTCCTAGTGCAATAAATTGCACCAATTCTTAACCTATAATCTATAACATAGCATTATGCACTCAATTAGTGCATTAATGCAAAACTATTGTGCTTATTAATTTTGCACCATGATTTATAATATTTTATTGATTATTAGGCAGCCTTCATTCGTTTGCCTAAAGTATTTTGATACTAATCAAGTACTTTATACTAATCGTTCCCATGCTCTGCGTACTTGCTACCTATCACTCTACTATCCAGTTTTTTAACTTGATAAATTTGTAGGGCGGGAGAGCGAAGCGATCCCGCCTTCTATATAAATTTACTACTTTGAAATAATACCTAAATTGGGTAGAAAATAGCAATGTAAAAAATTGTGATCTTTCTCAAAAAAGGCGGGATCGCTTCGCTCTCCAGCCCTACATCTACCCATCCTACATG
>LFCU01000167.1 GCA_001044195.1 Candidatus Achromatium palustre | reverse complement strand
ATATTGACAATTAGCTTATGGATATGCTTAAGACTAGGTAATCAAACAATAAAAAAGGCCCAATTATTTGGGCCTTTTTTATGGTCTTAATCCCCTTTCAAGCCAGGTAGGGTGGGCACGGCCTCATCGTGCCCACGTGGAATCATAATTTGTCCTGTTTGGTTCGCGTGGGCAAACGATACACCCGTTTACCCACCCTACCTGGCTTAATCCCCTTTCAAGCGGGGAAGTGAGTCAAACAAAAACTACCGCGTTATCCGCTTTAGAATTAGTGTCTTAATCCCCTTTCAAGCGGGGAAGTGAGTCAAACACCTTCGCAATGCTAACGAGAGAAGAACGCGTGTCTTAATCCCCTTTCAAGCGGGGAAGTGAGTCAAACAAAAACTACCGCGTTATCCGCTTTAGAATTAGTGTCTTAATCCCCTTTCAAGCGGGGAAGTGAGTCAAACATAGCTAAAATGCTTGAAGAGACTAGGGTTGCGGAGTCTTAATCCCCTTTCAAGCGGGGAAGTGAGTCAAACGAGGTGCCAAAAGGATGGAAGAGAGATATCGATGCAAGTCTTAATCCCCTTTCAAGCGGGGAAGTGAGTCAAACGGCTGGATTGGAATTTGTAGGTAAATTATCGTCTTAATCCCCTTTCAAGCGGGGAAGTGAGTCAAACGAAATCTTGGCTTTCAATGGTCATTTGAAAAGTCTTAATCCCCTTTCAAGCGGGGAAGTGAGTCAAACAACGAGAAGCTGTTTCAGTTGTCAAATTAGACAGGGTCTTAATCCCCTTTCAAGCGGGGAAGTGAGTCAAACAACATTAAAGAAGTTCGTCGGCTTAACATAGTCTTAATCCCCTTTCAAGCGGGGAAGTGAGTCAAACGTTCCGTTGTCGGTTATGGCCTCACCTATGGCTGGTCTTAATCCCCTTTCAAGCGGGGAAGTGAGTCAAACTGGCGATTCAGAGTTGCTGGAGCTGTCAGATTAGTCTTAATCCCCTTTCAAGCGGGGAAGTGAGTCAAACTACAATTGTCAGACTGGAGAGGATCTTATGATGTCTTAATCCCCTTTCAAGCGGGGAAGTGAGTCAAACAAAAGGGAGAAAAGATCATACAGTCGGATAAGTCTTAATCCCCTTTCAAGCGGGGAAGTGAGTCAAACACCACACCAGCAGGTTTCTACACTTTGACGATCAGGTCTTAATCCCCTTTCAAGCGGGGAAGTGAGTCAAACCCTATCCGAAGGTATAACTTTAATAAAATTAATAGGATAGAGTGTCTCATAAAAACCACCAAAAACTACTTTTCGAATTAGTTGTAAAAGAGCTGAAATTATCAGTTTGACTACTGTATCTAGTATAATGACATTTTTTGTAAAAACAACCCTTTCTTTCATCAAAATTTCTTATCATAACAATAAGTTTTACTTATGAAAGAATTGTGGTAAAAATAGCCTATAGATAAATCCATACAAAATATCATGTTAAATTTCTTAAAAACCCCAACGGTCACCCCGGAAATACCAATTTCTATTCTTTCTCTAAAGTATTGATATTTATGATTTATATGCTTGATATCCCCATAAAAATGAGGATACAAGACCAATTATACATCCTTGGCTACAGGGATTACAATACGTTCCCCCAAAAAAATCATTTCAGCACGTAGCACGTAGGGCGGGAGAGCAACGCGATCCCGCCTTTTTTTTGAGAATGCTATTCCATTTCATAATTTTTTACATTGCCATTGGGTGCGGCTACTTTGAAACGACGACTATCAAATGTCAACATTTAAAAATGTTGGGGCAGTGTATTTGTTAAAGTGATTTTTTATAAACTCTTGCTTTTCATAAAATTTCCAATAATCATCAAACTCACCACTAACTTTGAGTGAACGTAATTTTAAAATTGCTTCAGCCCCATTTAACCCCCATCCTGGCACCTATGCCTATTCTATCTTTAACAAGATAACGACAAACCCCTTCGATTACTCCAGAGCTATTGGATATCCATGCTTCAAATATTCATTATAATTCAAATGAGAAGATAAATTTAAAAGATATTTTGCACATTTGTCAATATTTTTTCTGTTTGTTTTGTTAAATTTTTTGTTAAAAGCTCCCACGCCAAACGTGGGAACGATACCATGATAGTATTTATGCTACTTCAGGTATAGGTACAATACTTGTTTCAACATCTACAGCCTTTTCTACGGTTACAGGCTTTTCTACAGGTGCAGCATTATCTTCATCTGATTGTAGTATAAGCATAGCTACCCCATCGCTCATAAAAGTCTGTTTTTTGGTGATAGAGAGACCAGCCTTTTCTACATACTGTTCTGTAGTAGAATCGAATCGAGCCGCAAATGCCCATTTTAACCAGGGAGATAAATATTTACGCCACAATCTCACGCCTGGCTTACTTGACATCTGATAATCCAGTACTAAAATTTGACCATCTGGCTTGGTTACTCGCTTTAATTCTCTTAATGCAGGTTCTTGCAATTCATCAGGGAGGCATAATAGGACGAATGTTATGGTAACTGTATCAAAAGAGTTATCTGGAAAATCTAGAGAGAAAAGATTCATGGATTTTAGGGTGACGGAACAGGCGGATTCTTGAGCGCGTCCCCTGGCGCGTTCTAGCATCTTTTCACTTACGTCTACCCCTATGACATGTGAATCCTTGGGGTAAAACGGTATATTGCAACCTGTTCCTACTCCAACATCTAAAATACGTCCTGTTGCATATTGAAATAATTTGGAGCGCAAGCGGCGTTTCCATGAGTGTTCATAGATGCCATCAATCAAATCATATAGAGGTGCAATACGGTCGTAAGCACGGGTAGTTTCTTGGGCCTGAATTGCGGCACTGGCCTCAAACATAAATAGTAATCCTCTGCATTTTCTGGTATAGCTATTGGTGTTAGCAATACAATTTTAAGTTAGCCATTAGGTATCGCGTACCTTGAATCATTCCCACTCTCTGCGTAGGAATGCATCTTGGACGCTTTGCGTCCTACATAGTTATCATAAAATCTAAAATTATAACCGTAGGGTGCGCACCCTACGCATACCATATCTTAATTAAAATATTGGGTTGATGATAAGACCATCAACCCAACCTACATTCCAGCCGCAGCCATTGCTACAGCTTTAAATATAGCACGACCCTTGTTTAGGGTTTCTTCCCATTCCATTTCAGGACAAGAATCTGCTACAATTCCCGCACCAGCTTGAATATATAAAACTCCATTTTGAATTATTGCAGTACGAATTGCAATAGCAGTATCCATATTACCATTCCAGCCTAAATATCCTATAGCCCCAGAGTAAATACCACGCTTTAGCGGTTCTAATTCATCAATGATCTCCATAGCACGAATTTTAGGTGCTCCAGACACAGTACCAGCTGGAAAGGTAGCTCTTAGGACATCAATATTATTTAGATTAGATTTTAAATTACCACAGACGTTAGAGACAATATGCATGACATGAGAATAGCGTTCTATTATCATTTTAGCAGTAAGTTTTACTGAGCCTATTTGAGCGACTCGTCCTACATCATTACGTCCTAAATCAATCAGCATCAGATGTTCGGCAATTTCTTTAGGGTCTGCTAATAATTCGGCCTCTAAGACCTTATCTTCAGCTTCATTATGACCACGTTTCCTGGTTCCTGCAATGGGGCGTACTGTTATAGTTTCATCTTCTAATCTCACTAGTATCTCTGGTGAAGATCCAACTACATAGCGTTTTCCAAGGTCTAAATAGTACATATATGGCGAGGGATTAAGAATCCGTAATGCTCTGTATAGATCTATGGCTGGTATGGTAAAGGGGATGGCAAGGCGTTGCGAGAGTACGACCTGCATACAGTCACCTGCTGTGATATAGTCTTTGATGCGTTTCACCGCATCCTTATATCCTGTTTCGCTAAATTCTGAGATAAAATCAGTTTCACTAATAATATTAGGCGGAGATTTTGTAGGTAATGATATGGGGCGTTGAATAGTCTGGATCAGTTCTTGTATTCTTTGTTCGCATCCTGAAAGGCTAGAATTACTAGGATCAGCATTGATAATAATGTATAAACAGCCTGCTAAATTATCGAAGACTAAAACCTCATCAGATAACATTAACAGGATATCTGGTGCGTCTAAAGGATCTGGATTAGGAGAAGTAGCTAGTCGAGGTTCTATATATCGAATAGTATCATACGCAAAGTACCCTACTAAACCGCCGCTAAATCTAGGTAAATTTTCTACAGTTGCTACTTTAAATTGTTTTTGAAAGTTTGCAATCCAGGCCAGAGGGTCTGTTACATCTATGTGTTCTATACGATTTTTAGTTTCTAAAGTTATTTGATAACCATGTACTATTATACGGGTGCTACAGGATAGTCCTATAATAGAATAACGCCCCCATTTTTCACCACCCTGCATGGATTCAAATAAGTATGAATAGGGCATATTGGCCAATTTCATGTAGATGCTTAAAGGAGTTTCAAGGTCTGCAATAATTTTGCGCACTATAGGGATGCGATTAAAACCTTGGGCAGCTAATTTGGTAAATTGTTGGGGGTTCATTAATATTCCACGTATGTTTTACTATTCTAGTAGATCACCATTTTAGATCATCATTTTGTTATGAATACTCTAATTAAAATGAAGGATTCCTAATAGTTTCTGCAAATATCCTAAAAAATCTATCATCACCCTCATCCTCATCTACATACTCAGGCTCTGGCATTTCATAATCTCTTAACCATAGCTTAAGTTTTTTAGCACCAGTTATAAACGCCAAATTCTGCTGAGTATTAGTGATAGCTTGTTGTTTTTCAAAGATTTTATCTTGTAGTATCTTGGGAATATTTTTAGGAGTTAAAGAAAAAGACGCAGGAGGCTTTATTGTAAAATACGCTTGGTGTTCAACAATGGTTATCTCATCTTGCAATTCATGCAGTTGTCTTTGCAGAATTTTATTATAATATTTAAGTTTATTATCGGCAATATTATTGATATTATCTTGATCAATCTGTTCTACTAAAAGCTGCAATTCTAATAGTTGTAATAAATCTTTATTACTATAAGCAACGGTTACTTTTTGCATCAATTCCGTTTTACGTTGGCGTTCTGTTGGATCTTGTTCACGATCTGGATGAAGACTAGCAACTAGCTGCCGATATACTGATTGAATGGATTTGCTAATTTGCATGGCTTCTTCTCTCTTTTTAGCTTCTAATGCTAATTGGCGTGGCGTTTTTTTGCCTTTATATTTTTTTTGTGCTATCTGTTCTCGTGCTTGTTCTTCCTTTTCTATCTGGTCTAATTTTTCCCGCAATTTTTGTGCTGTTGCTTCAGGGTTAGTAATATCTATTTCATCTTCGTTGATATCAATGCCGCTTTGATTTAGCATAAATGTAAGGAAAGTGTTACCCATGTTTTCCATAACCTTGCGTTGGGCATCAAAGTCAAATGTGTTGTATTTATTAATTAGAGGTTTAAGTTCTTCATGTCTCCATATTTCAATAAGTTCACTGCATAATTTTGTGATGATATAGCCGATTTTTTCGCGTTCAAGTTGAGTAAATTTATATTTATCGTGGAGTTTATCAAGTAATCGTACCATATTGATTTCATGTTCATTTAGGTTTTTTTCTAAGGGACGAAGTTGGGTTGCTATACCTTTTTTATAATTATCTATAGAGGTTTGCCAGTCAATCAGCTTTTTTTTGTGGGTATTAATTTTTTTTATTAATGAGTTAAATCTTTTCTGTGCTGGAGTTTTTGGCGTTGTCATCTTAGGGCTGGTGATATGAACAATTTCTTGGGTGGGCATAGTTTAGATTTCCTAAAAATAAAATAACTTCTCAATAAGCTACAGCATCTGATGCACACAAGGTGCCGAGGTTCTGCCTTGGCATCTTGTGTGGCGGCTTAAGCCGCTTTTTTTACTATTTAAATAAAAATAGGTGCCAAGGCAGAGCCTCGGCACCAGAGGCCAATCATAGGACGCAGAGCGTCCAGGATGCGTTCCTACGCAGAGCGTGGGAACGATACTGCAAAGTATATAAGCACTTTCTAACTTTCGAGCATTGAGTCTTATGACACAATTATTACACACATACAGTATTAACATGTCAATAGTTGTTGATAGGTTTATCTACTATTTTCTACTATATAGATACGTAACATATTAATCAAGGCATCAATATCAACTGGCTTGGCTAGATAATCATTAGCACCAGCGGCGATACACTTTTCACGATCCCCTTGCGTTGCTCTCGCTGTTAAGGCAATAATTGGTAGCGATTGTAAATTTTCTTGACTGCGAATCTGTTGCATCGTTTCATAGCCATCCATCCCTGGCATCATGATATCCATTATGACCGCATCAATTTCAGGACGCTCCTTAATCTGCCGCAATGCTTTTGAGCCATCTTGGGCTATCAAAACTCGCATCCCCTTAGCGCGTAATATTTTAGATAATGCAAAAGCACTGCGCATATCATCCTCAACTATTAATATTGTCCGCTTGGTTAATTCAGTATCCAGTTCTTGCTTTACAGGAGGCTGGATGGCTTGTTGCTGTGGTGCTGGTAGACTTTTATGGACACTGTGGAGAAATAATGTAACCTCATCAACTAAGCGTTCTGGAGAACAGGAACCCTTAATCACTACACTATCAGTATATTCTTGTAAGGCTATACTGTCTTGATCTGTGATATCACTCCCTGAATAAATGACAATAGGTGGCATAGTAAGTTGTTCTTGCTTGCATTGTTCTAATAGGGATAGTCCGTTAATGTCTGGTAGTGTCAGATCTAATATTATACAACTAAATTCTTCACCATTACGCAGGCGTTGTAAAGCTCCTGCACCAGTAGTTTCAGCGATGATCTCTACCTGCTCTTCATTGAATATGGATGCCACATCTTTGTGGGATGCAGTATCGTCTTCAATTAATAGTAAACGACGAGGACTTGCAGGATCAACCTGGTGCAGCTTTTCAAAAACTCCCTCTATTTGCTCTTTAGTCACAGGTTTAGTGAGATAACCTATCGCCCCCATCTCTAAACCACGCTGGCTAAAATCGTTGGCAGAGATAAAATGTACCGGGATATGGCTAGTTTCTGGATGTTTCTTAAGTTGCTGCATTACATTCCAGCCATCAATGCTAGGAAGATTAACATCTAGGACAATACCAATAGGTCGATATAGCCTAGCCATCTGTATTCCTAGCAAGCCATCATTCGCTAATAGGCATTTAAAGCCACGATTGCGTGCTAAATCTCGTACAATACGGGCAAAGGCCGCATCATCTTCTATCACTAGGATAGATTCATCTTTAGCAGTTATGGCCTGTCTATCGTCTTCTACATTAAGAGTATTAGGCGGTATGGATGGGATACCTGTTGCTAGATTAGTAATGGCGGGCTTTACATCTGTGCTATCTGATTGAGTAGTGTTTGGGATTTGTTCTGCTTTTTTATTATATTTTATGGGTAAGGTTAGAGTGAAGGTGCTACCTTGGCCTGGTGTACTGACAATATTAATAGTACCTTCTAACAGTTCTGCTAAACGACGCGAGATAGTTAATCCTAAACCAGTGCCTCCATAACGACGACTTGTAGTGCCATCTACCTGTTCAAATGCGTTAAAAATGGATTCGATGCGGTCTTGAGGGATACCAATTCCAGTATCACTAACAGCAATAGCTATAGTTTGTAGCATAGCCGCCGTTTGGATCGTAGGTACAGTTTGTCCTATAGATACAGATTGGCCTAGCACAGGCTTATTTGTGGAGACAGGTTCATCTTTCAGAATAGTTTTCTGCATGGCGGATTCAGACTTAATCTTAGAAATCTCAGTGATTTCGGACAAGATTATTGGCCTAAATACAACATTGATACTACCATGCTCAGTAAACTTAATAGCATTACCTATCAGATTATTCAGAATTTGATCCAATTTAGCAGAATCAGTATGTAACAATGGCGGTAATCCTGGCTCAATTAATACATTAAACTCTAAATCTTTGGTTCGTGCCATAAGCCGAAACCGTTTTTTTAACGTAGTTGCTAAGGCTTCAAGATTAATATCCGAAGCTGTGACTAACATCTTGCCAGCCTCGACTTTAGATAGGTCCAGAATATCATTGATCAAATTCAACAAAGATGTACCACTATCGTAAATAATACTTGCGGATTCGACCTGATCCGCTGTTAGATTTTCTCCTTCGTTATCCCTTAAAGTACGCGCTAGGATTAACATGCTATTTAATGGAGTGCGCAATTCATGGGACATATTAGACATAAATTCCGATTTATAACGATACGCCGTATCTCGTTCTAAAAGACGTTGATCTGATTCCGCCCGTGCTTGTTCTAATAGAACGGCCTGAGCTTCTAAGCTCCGAGTCTTTTCGGTCAACTCTTCATTGGTAGCCTGGAGTTCTTCGCGTTGAATCCGCAGCTCTTCTTCTGAACTACGTAACTTTTCAGCGTGTTCTAGGAGACTTTGGCCTTTGCGTCTTAGATCTTCATTCGTAGTCTGAAGCTGTTCGCCTTGCGCCCGCAGCTCTTCCTCTGAGGTTTGCAGTGCCTCGGTCTGTTCTTGCAAGGCATCGCTTTTGCGGCGCAGTTCTTCATTATTAGTTCGTAATTTTTCGCTCTGTATCCTTAGTACTTCTTGGGATTCGCATAGTTCTTCGGCTTGGAGTTGTGTCTGTTTCAGTAATTCTTCAGTACGCTGATTGCGCTCTAATACTTCGAGGTTTAAGGCAATGACGGGCAATACTTCTTCTATCAATGCCTCTTCATCGGCTGAAAAGGGTCGAAACGTGCCGATTTCTATTACCGCAAGTTCTTTATCTTTAGTAATTACTGGAGCTACTAAGATTTGTCGTGGAGCCGCTTCGCCAATTCCAGTAGTAATCCTAGCATAGTCATCTGGTATTTCAGTAAGTAGGATAGTTTTATGTTCTAAGGCCGCTTGGCCTACTAAACCTTCGCCATATTTAAATTCAGTATGGATACTACGGCGTTTTTTAAATCCATAACTAGCTAGGATCTTAAAATGTCTTTCTACTTCATTACCAAGATAAAAGATGCCAACCGCACCACCACAGAGGGGAGTAAGCCTATTGATTGTATTTTGGGCGAAGCTATGTGTATTGGTAGACGATTGCATGATTTTGTTGAGTTCGGAGATACTAGATTTAATCCAACGCTGTCTTTCTAAGCGTATTGCAGCTTCTTTAAGTGCTTGAGCAGCCCGTACAATAGCTGTAATCTCGGTATTGCCTTTAAGTACTGGTATCTCTACATTGAGGTTTCCCGTTGCTAAAGCAGACATGCGCTGCTGTACCAGATCTAATGGACGGGTAATACTAATAGTTACCGTAAGGGCTACTATTAAGCCTAATACTATCAATACGAATATAGAGATTAAAAAGGCAGCAATAGCCCAGTCGCGTTCATCTTTAAATTGTTTTCGAATACGTGCTGCTTTATTCTGCGCAAATTGGATAATTGCTTGTACCGCTTCTAGGGCTTGAGAGGCAGGTTTATTGTCATTAGGACGTATAACGGCTATGGCTTCAACCAAACGCCCTGCTTCGTGTATCTCTATAGCCTGTTTACGAATGGCCCGAAATTGGTCTAATGCTTTAGATAATTTATCTAAATCTTGTTGAGGACCAAGATAAAATTGTTTTACTATCTTTAGATGTTCAGCTATTTTAGCATCGATATCTTGAATATGGCTTACTTGACTAGCATGAGTTTGTAAATTGTTAGGTGTTGTCTTAGTTTCTTTGCATAAAATATCGCAAATATCTCGATCTATTTCTAAAATACCGATTTCAATTTGTCTAGCATTATCAATTATTCGTAATGGATGGGTATATATTTTATGCATTAGTTGAGATAAGTCCATAATGCTAAATATGTCCAATGCTCCTGTAAACAGGATACACACAATTAGAATGCCAAAGCCAATGATGAGGCGGTAATAGATCTTTAAGTTGTCAATGTTGAAAAAATACATACAGATACCTTTTTAAGAAGATAGAAATTACAAAAATTCATGAGAGCTAGATAAAATGTAACTTCTCAATAATTTATGGCATCAGGTGCTGAAATTGTAGTGCGCATTGCGCACCATACCAGGCTTATTGAGAAGTTACTTTAAAATAATAAAGATTCTAGATTTCCCTATGGAATGATAAATGGTGTTAAGCTAGAAAATTTTTAGAGATAATACAATATATTACTATATATAAATAAAATATTATGAATTTACAAATTATAACAACACCCCAAATACATTTAGTACAAATTCCAGATTCTCATAACTTAAATCGTCAGTTACTGAATCGTTTTAAAGTTTTACAAGGCCAACAGGAAACGCAGCGTAGCCATTTCTTTCAAGGACGCTTTGAAAATATATATATTGAAAGACAACATATCCCAGAAATTCTGTCTCTAATAACCACAGTAGAAAATATCGCCAAAATAATATTAAAAAGCAATGCCCCATTGCGATGCGGATATTGGTTTAATTGGATGCAGCCTGGACATAGTACAAGCCTGCACACTCATGAAGAAAATGATGAACTATTATCAGCGGTATATTACGTAACAGCTCCAGATCAATCTGGAGATTTGCTAATTGGCAACGATCCATACACATTAAGATATCGACCCGTACCAGGCATGTTGGCTCTGTTTTCGCCACAGTTACCTCATGCGGTTGCCGTAAATGCCAGCGATCAAGAACGGCTTTCCATCGCTTTTAATATAGGATTGGCATCTTGAACCCAACATATCAAAGACATTTTCCATAGGTGATGCGCTTCGTACCTCAACGCATCCTATAATTGCCGCAACACCAGATGCCATAAATTATTAAGAAGTTACGAAAATAACATGTTTTTAAAACCATTATTGTAAAATTACTATTTTCTCTGGATTGATGAGTTTTGTTTCAATCTATACTATATATATGAGATTTCAATTTGATCCTCAAAAGGCCAATACAAACCGAAAAAAGCATAAAGTAGCATTTCCTGATGCTGAAGGTGTCTTTTATGATGAATTAGCAATACACATAGAAGATTATGATTCTGAAGAAGAATCAAGATTTATTGCCATTGGCATGGGAAGTACTGGCCAAATTTTAACCGTAATTTATACCTATAGAGGTGAGGAGATTCGTCTTATTTCTGCACGTCGTGCAACAGGTAAAGAGGTAAAATATTATGCAAGATGAATATGATTTTTCTCAAGGTAAACGAAAAGCTATCCTTGCAACAAAAGGCAAAACTAAAATAACCATATATATAGATAATTTTATTCTTGAAGAATTTAGATTGAAAGCTGAAAAATCTGGTACAGGTTATCAGACAATGATGAATGAAGCATTAAAGGAATATATAATTAAAAACATTGATTTTTCGGTAACAGAATCTGCTTTGCATAAAATATTCAAAGAAGAATATCCACAAATAATGTAATAGTAATAATTGCCGCAACACCAGATGCCATAATTTATTGAGCAGTTACATGCACCATAATTTCACATCTTAATGAGAAGGTGCGCTGTGCGCACCATACACAATATGTTTTATGCCGATCTTCATATACATTCCAAATACTCTAGGGCCACAAGCAAAGATTGCGATCTAGAACATCTAGCACTATGGGTACAAAAAAAAGGCATTACCGTATTAGGTACTGGTGATCTAACCCATCCAGTCTGGCGTATGGAACTACGGGAAAAACTGATTCCAGCCGAAGCAGGACTATATCGCCTTCGACCTGACTTAGAAGCTACTGTTGCCAAGCAAGTCCCAAAAGCCTGCCAAGCTCCAGTACGCTTTTTACTGTCTGGCGAAATTTCTACTATCTATAAGAAAGGAGAACGTACTCGTAAAGTCCATCACATCGTTTATGCCCCGGATTTCGATACCGCCGATCGTATGGCTGCTAAACTAGCAAGTATTGGTAATATTGTTGCTGATGGTCGTCCGATTCTGGGCTTGGATTCACGACATTTATTAGAGATTGTCCTAGAATCTGGACCTGATACCTTTTTAGTGCCAGCCCATATCTGGACTCCCTGGTTTTCAGTGCTAGGATCACGCGGAGGCTTTGATTCAATAGAGGATTGTTACGGTGACCTCTCTTCCCACATCTTTGCCTTGGAAACTGGACTTTCTTCCGATCCAGAAATGAATTGGCGACTTTCAGCTTTGGATCGTTACCGCTTGGTGTCTAATTCTGATGCCCATTCACCTGGTAAAATAGCTCGAGAGGCAACTATTTTTGATGGCACTTGTGACTATCCAGCTATGTTACAGGCTCTTAAAACTGGCGCAGGCTATGTGGGTACGGTAGAATTTTTTCCTGAGGAAGGCAAGTATCATCTGGATGGCCATCGAAAGTGTCAGACACGATTAAATCCTGAGGAAACTATAGCACTTAATGGCCTATGTCCTGTGTGTGGAGAACCTTTAGTAATAGGAGTTATGAATCGAGTTGAGACTTTAGCTGATCGTGATCAAGCACTACCACCTGCCACTGCTGGTATGGTGCAAAGTTTAGTGCCATTGCCGGAAATTCTTACTGAATTAGCTGGAACTGCGAGTGCTACCAAAAAGGTTTTGGCCTACCAGGAAAGGCTTTTAGAACATTTTGGCCCGGAACTTGGTATTCTGAATCAAGTGCCAGTAGAAGATTTTGCTCATGCTGGAGAATCATTGCTGGCTGAGGCTGTAAGTCGCTTACGTCGTAGTGAGGTGTATCGAGAGGCCGGGTATGATGGTGAATATGGGGTAATTAGGCTGTTTCAGCCTGGAGAATTGGGTTCGCGTACTGGAACTAGAGAGCTTTTTGCTTTGGGAACTCCAAAGCCACAAAAATCTCCAACCAAGAACTCTAATAAAACTTCTAAAGCATCGCAAGAACAATCTAAATCTCAAACAAAGAAGAGTTTCCAAACACCACAAGAGAAATCCAAATCCCAAACTAAGCTGGATGGAACTCCAACTAAGCTGGATGGAACTCCAACTAAGCTGGATGGAACTCCAGCTAAACTGGATAAATCTAAATTAGATAAACTTGAAGCGAAACCAGCAAATCCTACAATACCATTAACTTCAAGTTACCTACCAACGCCAAATAATAATCAGCCTACGATCAATACTGCTTCTATCACTACTAGTTCTATAATTACTGATCCCTTAGCAAACCTTGATCCTGAACAACGCACTGCTGTCCAAGCTGGAACCGGCGCATTACTTATTGTTGCTGGGCCTGGATCTGGCAAAACCCATACCCTAATCCGACGTATTGCATATCTAATTTCGCAGCATAATGTCTTACCTGAAACCTGTCTTGCTATAACTTTTACCAAACGGGCTGCTACCGAATTGCAGGAACGCTTAGAAAGATTAATTCCAGGCCATGGAACTAAAGTTGCAGTACATACCTTTCACTCGTTGGGACTGAAAATACTCCGTGAACATTACCAAATGGCTGGTCTTAAAGCAGACTTTCGTGTCCTAGATACGGATGAACGGGCTGCACTATTAAGTGCTGAATTTAATTTTACAGCTAGTCAAACGCAGCGTTTATTACAGCAGATTGCTAAGGCCAAAATTAATATAACAGACATTCAAAAGTCCTTAGATCCTGAATTAATAGCCACAATCAAACGCTATGATAACTTCATGCGTTCCCAAAATTGTGTCGACTTTGATGACTTGATAAATTTAGCCATAAAAATATTAGAAACCGAATCAGCTATAAGTCAAACTATAGATCAAACTATAGATCAAAATATATCTCAAACTATAGCTCAAAAATGGCAAACAGATTTTCCCTGGATCTTTATCGACGAATACCAAGATGTCGATCCACGTCAACATCGTTTATTACGCCTCCTAGCCCCACCAGAAAATAACCTGTGTGCCATCGGTGATCCTAATCAAGCCATCTATGGATTTCGTGGTGCAGATGTTACGATCTTCAAACGCTTTACCTCAGACTGGCCCAAATCCCAAGAAATAAAACTGACTCGTAACTATAGAAGTGGCCGCATAATCGTCACCGCAGCCAGCCAAATTCTAGCAGATGCCGCGATTCCTACGCTACTGGATGATCCACAACGCATTACTATTCATGAAGCTAACAGTGACTATGCTGAAGCTGTTTTTGTAGTGCAAACGATTGAAAAGCTATTGGGAGGATATAATTTTTTATCCTTAGATAGCAAGCGCGGTGGGAATAGCATGACAGATCTAACCCTCAGCGATTTTGCAATATTGGTGCGAAGCGATGCCCTTGCTGATCCTGTAGCTACGGCCTTGATGCGTTCTGGATTACCATTGCAGCGTCGCTCTCATGCTCCCTTAATGGCCAATCCCGCAATTGCTACTATATTGCAAAGTTTATATAAAACTGCAAATACCAACGATAATTCTTTTGGTAGTGCCAATGATTCCTTGACCAATCATATTAAAAAATTAGCTGGCGAATTAGCTAGTACAGCTCATGCACCGCAAGCTATGGCTTTATTACAGGCATCAGAAATACTGGCTACTCTTGCAACAGTTTACAGCAATGATCTATCCCAGCTGCATACAGAATTAGCCATGCTCAGTGAAGCTGACATTTGGGATTCTCGTGCGGAACGGATTTCGCTTCTTACCTTACATGCAGCAAAAGGATTAGAATTTCGTGTGGTATTTATTCTAGGATGTGAGGATGGAATCTTACCTTTAACCTGGGGAAATGCAATAGAACCTGAGATATTAGCAGAAGAAAGACGGCTATTCTATGTAGGCATCACTCGCGCTCAGGAACGTTTATTTCTAACCTATACGCAACGACGTTTGTGGCGTGGCCAGATACGGAATTTTAAACCGTCGCCTTTTTTACATGATATAGAACAGCGATTATTCGTAAAAACTAAAAGTAAAGAACGAACTTTCAAACCTACTGATGTCAAACAGCAGTTGGATTTGTTTTAAGGATACTGAATCCCTAGCAAGAAACCGTTAGAATCAGAAAAGTTTGCTATGAGTTATTGAACAGTTAAGCTTTTAACAAAGGCGTGAAAAAGGTGTGGCGGGTAATTTCGTGT
>LFCU01000159.1 GCA_001044195.1 Candidatus Achromatium palustre | reverse complement strand
ACTATTTCTTTGGTGTCTACGTCTAAAGCTAACCAAATCCATTGTTTGTTTTTTTTACTAAGGACAAATGACCACATTTCATCACATTGAATTGTCAATGGACCTTTAGGTTTTTCTGTAACTTCAACTTTTTTGGAAATTTCTTCATATTTTTGGTTTACGTAATTTTGTAGCCAACTTTTTGAAACACCAGTAACTCTTCTGATCCCAGCTAATGGGAGTTTTTCTAATAAGAGATTATCAATCAAATTGATTAATTTTGGGGAAATTTTATTACTTTGTGGATTTTCCACAAATTGACAGTAACAGTCATTGCATTGGTGCTTTTGTTTCCCATTACGAATAAAGCCATTTTTTACGACATTTGATGAGCCGCATTTTAGACATATCATCTAAACTGTCTCGATTATATTTTTTGTTGATTGTTGATATCTATGTAGTATATCATATCACTAACCTTTGGGACACAACCGGGCAAACGGGTGTATCGTTTGCCCACGTAAACAAAAAATTAAGATAAACTAGGCATCCTTCATTTCCAGTTTACACTTTGAATTATCGTTCCCACGCTCTGCGTGGGAATGCATTTGGTGACGCTCTGCGTCACAAAAATTTAAATTGTTCACACTTTTCCATCAAAGTGAAGGATGCCATAAACTATTTGACAATTTTACATGGGTACGATGATGTCGTGCCAAATTAAATGGTGCGCAATGCGCACCCTACTAACAAATGCACATTACAGTAAGAATCCTACTAGGTCTTATAATAATACTTTGGACTTGGTGGCAGATTAATCATCAAATTAACCAACAATTCCCACCCAAATTAGAAGGCTTAGAACTCAAATTGTTAGGACAGGTCGTAAGCCTGCCTAATAAAAAAGAGGCACAAGGTACTCCTAGATTACAATTCATATTTAAGGTATCTGAAGCCTATTATGGTGCTACCAAGACAGATTTCACAGGCCAAGTATCTTTAAGCTGGTATCGCAACTTCCCACCGATTCATGCTGGAGAACATTGGCAATTTTATGCCCGCTTGAAAGCAGCACACGGTTTCTTCAATCCTGGCGGAATGGACTATGAGAAATACTTATTACGGAGTGGTATTCAAGCCAAAGGCACGATAAGACATAAATTGCCAAATCACCGATTAGCATCTGCTAACACTAGTATTTTATCCGGGCGTGAAACCATTCGCCGCTCTCTAATTAAAAATTTACCTAAAGGTATTGGCACTAGTTTAATTATCGCGTTAGTAATTGGCGATACTAGCTATATCAACACCACAGAATGGCGAGTGATACAAAAAGCTGGCCTTAGTCATCTGCTAGCTATTTCAGGACTGCATATTGGTATTATCGGCGGTTTTGGCTTTTTCTTCATTTTCATCTTGTGGCGTTGTAGTGCAGCCCTATGTTTACGCTTTCCTGCCACTAAAGCCGCTGCAATAGGAAGCATATTTACAGCCTGGGGATACGTAGCTTTAGCTGGATTTTCAGTTCCTACATTACGGGCCTTAAGTATGTTAGCGGTTTTACAAGGGGCATTATTTCTAGGCCGTATGTCTGGAGTATGGAATGGCTTTATCTGGGCAATATTCTTTATATTATTGATTGATCCATTGGCTGTATTATCTTATGGCTTTTGGTTATCCTTTGGTTGTGTCGCAATCTTATTTTATGGTTTTAGCGGGCGGTTACAAACTCCTTATAAGGGCATACAGCTAATACAAGATTGGGTACAAATACAATGGCTAATATTTGTGGGTTTTGCACCCGTTGTAGCTATGTTTTTTTGGGCAAATCTCCCTTCTATCACCATTGCTTAATGTATGGATTGTTCCAGCGTTTGGATTATTTTTGCCATTGTTGTTAGGAAGCACTATCTTGGCTCTATTAAGCGGTTGGTTTGAGCCTTTAGCGATTATCGCTAGGTTTTTAGATTGGGGAATGTTTAGTCTTCAGTCTATTACAACTGCTTCATGGGTGATATTGGATTTTCCAACAATGCCGCTGTGGATCTCGCTATGTGCTATAGCTGGTATACTTATTTTATTAATGCCACGAGGTTTACCGGGACGCTGGGTCAGTTTACCTCTTATATTAGTCTGGTGGTTGTGGCAGCCTATACCCATAGGTTTTGGCTCGTTTCGTGTAACTGTATTGGATGTTGGGCAAGGGTTAGCGGCTATTGTACAGACTCGAAAGCATACTTTAGTTTATGATACAGGCCCCATGTTTCCAAGTGGTTTTAATACTGGAACTGTGGTGGTAGTACCGACGTTGCGAGCTTATGGGGTTAAGCGGGTTGATTCTGTTATCATTAGTCATGGTGATAGGGATCATGCAGGCGGGCTTCAGGGTCTAGTAGCAGAGATTCCTGTGGTAAAGATTCTAAGTGGTGAACCACAACGAATTGCTACTATTAACAGTATAACTAGTGCAACTAGTAGAAATATTAGAACTAATTCTCATAATCTTACTACTGATAGTATAGTAAATATTGATGCACAACAATGTAAGGCTGGACAAAACTGGACTTGGGATGGAGTACAGTTTGCAATCCTAGCACCTAAGAAGCCATTTCCCATCGTATCTAATGATCTCTCTTGCGTATTACATATAAAGTCTTCAGGTGGGAGCATATTGTTTACAGGGGATTTAGGTGGCATTGAAGAGCTTATCTTTGCAGCACACAATGGCAAAAAATTGCAAAGCCAGGTTCTTATAGCTGGGCATCATGGGAGTGCTAATTCCACATCCAAGGAGTTATTAGCCCAAGTGCAACCCAAATGGGTAATAGTCTCGGCTGGGTATCGGAATCGTTTCAAATTTCCACGTCCTAAAATGGTTAAGCGAGTTTGGGATATAGGAGCTAAATTAGCATCTACTAGTCATAGCGGAGCAATCCAGATGCACTTTGATGCCAAGCATGGTTTGCAAGATCCTATTTTGTATCGTAAACATTATGCCAATCCTTGGACGCATCAGCCAATTGCGAATTTTAATCGTTAGGTATTGTGATCATCGTTCCCACGCTCTGAGTGGAAACGTTTAATTCATTTCTGGTGCCGAGGCAGAGCCTCGACACGGACGTATCCGCTAGGTGGGGGGCTCCTCTAGCCAATTATTGTGCGTTAAATCATGTAGGGCGGGAGAGCGAAGCGATCCCGTCTCAATTTTAATAATACCTAAATTGGGTAGCAAATGACAATATAAAAAATTATGAGATGGAATAACATTTTCAAAATACGGGATCGCTTCGCTCTCCCGCCCTACGGTCTAAGTAGTATGGTGCGCATTGCACACTATAAAATAAAGGATGCGTCGTAAGATGTTGGGTTGACGATGACACCTTCAACCCAACCTACAGTACTATAAGTACTAAAACTAACTTTTGGACTAACTTTATGTACATACATCGAACCATGCCCTATATTTTGCGTGATCACTGGTTTATCCTTTGGCTATTCCTAGGCTTACTCATTAGCACTACTCCTAACCTTAGAGCTGATCGCATTTTGCTGCCAAACATTGCAGGACCCTCTGCAACTATCTTCACACCAGCCGAAGAACAGCGTATTGGTCGCATCTTTATGCGCAGTATAAGAGAAAAATTGCCAATCATAAAAGATCCCATATTTTCCAGCTATATCAACAATATTGGCATACAATTAGCTAACAAATCCGATACCCAAATTCGCAATTTTTATTTCTTCATAATTGAAGAACCAGATATTAATGCCTTTGCTGGACCGGCTGGCAATATAGGTATCAATGCAGGACTCATACTGACTACCGAAAATGAAAGCGAATTAGCTGCTGTACTAGCCCATGAGATTAGTCATGTCACACAAAATCATATAACCCGATCCTTTGAAGATGCCAGCAATATGACTATCCCAGCCATTGCACTATTATTTGCAGCCATCGCCTTAGGTGCTGCAACTAATGCCAATGCTGGTATAGCTGCAATAGCTGGAGTACAAGCAGCGGCTTTGCAGCGACAAATTAATTTTACTCGTCATCATGAGAAAGAAGCCGATGCTATTGGAATCAAAATACTAGCAGAGGCTGGCTTTGATCCTTATGCTATGCCAGGATTTTTTGGACGCATTTCTAAAAACAGCCGTTTATATGCTAATAATGCACCAGAGTTTTTACAAACGCATCCAGTAAATAGTAAACGTATTGCTGAAGCACTGGGGCGTGCTGGCACATACCCCTATCGGCAGCGTTTGGATAGCCTAGACTATTTTTTAATTCGTGCTGCTTTACGGGAGCGTAGTTTTAAAAGCCCAACTCAGGCAGTTAAGCACTTTCGCACTACTATTAGGACGAAACGTTATCGGCATAAAGTGGCAGAACATTATGGCTATGCCCGTGCATTGTTTCGAAATCGTAAATTTAATCAGGCTCGAAAAATAATAAAAAGCCTTTTAAAAAATACTCCAACTAATATTTTGTATATAATATTAGCGGCTAATATAGATGCTGAAAATAAACATCCCAAACGAGCGTTACAAACTTTAGCGCAAGCCTTACAGCTTTTTCCAAGTAATGCTGCATTGGCTAGTGCTTATGCCCGTTTGTCCCTTGCTCATGGTCAACCGCAGCAGGCTGCTAAATATTTAGATCAAGTTTTAGCAAAAAATCATCAGGAACCAAGTCTATATAACTTAAGAGCGCAAGTAGCATTTGCAACTGGACAACGGGCGGATGCTTATTTGTTTCTTGCAAAGGCGAGTTTATTAGGTGGACAATTAGAAAAGGCGGTGCAGCAACTTGGTTCTGCTTTACGTACTGAACGTTTTAGTGCGTATGCGGAGGTTAGGCTGCGAGCACGTTTGAAGGAGTTAAAATATGAGCTTAAAGCAATAAAGCAAGCTAAGAAACGTGTCGGATTATAATATTACAGGTGATCGTTCCCAAGCTCTGCGTGGAAACGATAAAACATCTTACAACGCATCTTGTATGGCATCTGGTATCGAGGCTCTGCCTCGGCACCAGAATGTCAAACACATTTTATGGTGCGCAATGCGCACCCTACGATTAATTTGACAAAGTAGAATTAAAAATTTTTTATATTTATTATCTAAAAATCTTGCTAAAATTTGCCATTATGAGCAATCATGATATCGACGAAGATGATGGTGGGGTAGCTGTTCAAACTGCTAAACCCAAACTTAAACAACCACCACTTTATAAAGTATTACTTTTAAATGACGACTACACACCCATGGATTTTGTAGTTTCAGTATTGCAACAATTTTTTTACATGAACGAAGAAAGAGCCTATCAAATTATGATGAGTGTACATAATCAAGGTATTGGGGTCTGTGGTGTGTACACCAAAGATATTGCTGAAACTAAAGTCCATCAAGTAAATGATTACGCACGTAGTTGCGAACATCCTTTGCTTTGCACTATGGAAGAGGCTTAAAATCAAACCCAGTATATTTTCCATCTTAATCTATAAATATACCATCTATAAATATACCATCTAAACAAAGATAGGATGGCCTGTGCTTATCCTTCAGAATCAATTAACAAGGGGTCAGCGATGTCTATGCTTGATAAAGACTTAGAACATACACTTAACGATGCTTTTAGGAAAGCTCGCAAACAACACCACGAATACATGACAGTTGAACATCTATTACTGTCATTACTAAATAATGTATCCGCAACCAAAGTACTACAGGCATGTGGTGCGGATTTAGAACGCCTCCGTGCTGACATAACCGCATTCATTGCTCAAACAACCCCAATTATTCCACACAATAACAATCGCCAAGATACTCAACCTACCTTAGGTTTTCAACGTGTCTTACAGCGTGCTGTATTTCACGTACAATCCTCTGGCAAACAAGAGGTTACAGGTGCTAATGTTTTAGTAGCACTTTTTAGTGAGCAAAACTCCCAAGCAGTATATTTTCTTAATGTGCAAGATATAACTAGATTAGATATAGTGAACTTTCTTTCACATGGCATCTCCAAAGTATCAGATGAAAATGCCCTCGAGGATCGAGATGATACCTTAAAAGAGCCGCCGCATACAGCAGAAAAGGAGCCAGAAACCAGTCCATTAGAAAAATTTGGTTTGAATCTTAATGAACAAGCCCGTAAAGGTAAGATTGATCCACTGATAGGACGTGTCCAAGAGATTGAACGTACGGTCCAAATTTTATGTAGACGGCGGAAAAATAATCCCCTCTTAGTAGGTGAAGCTGGGGTAGGCAAGACTGCTATTGCCGAAGGATTAGCCAAAAAGATTGTTGACGAGGAAGTCCCTGAAGTACTAACTAATTGCACAGTCTATGCTCTAGATCTTTTCAGTTTAATAGCTTGTACTAAATACCGTGGAGATTTTGAAAAACGCTTTAAAGCTGTGATCAATCAAATCAAACAGCAACCGAATTTTATCCTATTTATTGATGAAATTCATACTATTATAGGCGCAGGTTCCGCATCTAGCAGTGTTATGGATGCCTCCAATCTTATCAAACCAGTTTTAACCTCAGGCGATATTCGCTGTATTGGTTCTACTACTTATCAAGAATTCCGTGGCATCTTTGAAAAAGATCGCGCCTTAGCACGTCGCTTTCAAAAGATTGATGTGAATGAACCTTCTGTAGAAGAGACGATACAAATCCTGCGAGGTTTACGCAGCCGCTTTGAGTCTCATCACAATGTGCGCTACTCTACAACATCGTTACGTGCTGCTGCCGAACTTTCTGCCAAATATGTAAATGATCGCCATCTGCCAGATAAAGCCATTGATGTCATCGACGAAGCCGGGGCTAATGTCCAGCTACAGCCCCAAGCCCGTCGCAAAAAAAGCATTAATGTCATAGATATCGAAAACATTGTAGCCAAAATTGCCCGCATCCCCCCCAAACAGGTATCTATTTCTGATACAGAAATATTACGCACTCTAGAACGGGATCTCAAGATGCTGGTATTTGGACAGGATCAAGCCATTGAAACTCTAACAGCCGCTATCAAAATGAATCGTTCAGGATTAAGGCAAGAAGACAAAACAGTTGGTGCCTTCTTACTAACTGGTCCCACAGGGGTTGGGAAAACGGAACTTTCAAAGCAATTAGCTCGTGTGTTGGGAATCAAATTAATTCGCTTTGATATGTCCGAATATATGGAACGCCACACCGTATCGCGACTCATTGGTGCCCCACCCGGTTATGTAGGTTTTGATCAAGGTGGCTTGCTCACAGAAGAAATCAATAAGCATCCACATACAGTATTACTGCTAGATGAAATAGAGAAAGCGCATCCTGATGTATTCAATCTATTATTACAAGTCATGGATCATGGTACACTTACTGATAATAATGGCCGTAAAGCAGATTTTCGCAATGTGATCTTGCTTATGACCACTAATGCTGGTGCTGAAGAGATGGGACGGCGTTCGATTGGTTTTATCGAACAAGATCATTCCACTGATGGCCAAGAGGCTTTGAAAAAGTATTTTAGTCCAGAATTTAGAAATCGCCTAGATGCTGTGGTGCAATTTGGCCCCCTAGCACCAGACAATATTGCCAATGTGGTAGATAAATTTTTATGTGAATTAGAGGCGCAGTTACAAGATAAAAAGATTACTCTATTGATAGATGACGAAGTAAGGCTATGGTTAGCAGAACGTGGCTATGATAACAAGATGGGAGCACGCCCTATGGCTAGAGTGATTCAGGATCATCTTAAAAAACCCTTAGCGAATGAGATCCTATTTGGCAGTCTAAGTGGTGGTGGGACTGTTAAAGTGTTAATGCAAGATGATACGCCTATCTTTGAATATGAGACGCTAAAAGAGAAAGGTATCGCATAAATGGGGAGCATTTATTCCAATTGAAAAATATTGAACCCAATATTTTCCTTTTGGAGTACTTTGTGGCACAAGAGAGCATTTCCATACAGAGCCTGGAAATGATTATTCAGATGCTAAACATAACATAAAATGAATGGAATGGTTCTAAATTTATGATAAAAATTGAAAAATATGAGTTATGCTCCCTATGCAGCGAAAAAGATCTTTCAATAAAGGGTATAGTGTAAATGTTTAGATTTATTCAGATGTATGATTATCAGAGAAATATCTTGTGGGGATGCTATTTACTATTTATTGCTATATTCCCAAGTACTGGAAATAGTAAAAGTTTAGTGATTGAATCCCGCGTTAATCAACAACCTTGGCGACGTACCAAAGCAATTTACCCTATAAAAAATCAACAAATAACATTGCGAGTCCGCAAAATATCGGGTGGTATAATTCGTTGGTATCAGATCCGTCCTTATCTCAATAAGATGTATAAAAACGCCAATCATCCTTGGGAAAAAAACCCATACAAATGGATCGGCTTAGGAAAAATCAGCTACCAACGCTATCTTTTACCCAAATTTAATGGTAAATGGCAAATCAGGCCATTTACTTCTCCTATAGTACAAGCACCTAGTGAATATTATCGTTCTGATCTTGGCAGTTTCTGGTTTCAAGCCGAAGTAAATAAAAACGGCAAAGTTTTATCCTCTCCAGGGCTTGCAGCTACTACTAGAGAGGGTATTTCTCCCAAAGTATTGCGTATTTCGATCCGCGAGCGGGATGATTTGGTAGGTTGGGTTACTTCGTTCTTTAATGTCCCTAGCATCTTTGGTTCTATTACGCGCCAAAGTAATAATTATCAGGGTGTAGACTGTGCTGATATGCTAGTAGCTGCGCATAGCCGCTGGCTTGGAGGGCGTATGCGACGTAATTATAATGTCGCAATGTTAGTCAACAAATTTCCTAAAGTAGCTCGAAGCACTAATCAAGGTGGAAATCTTACCCCTACTCTTGTTTGGAATAAAGATGTCAGACGTGGTGATTTTATTGCAGTACGTTATTTAGGTGCTAGGCAATTTCAACATATTGGAGTTTTAACCTCTGATACTAATGCTAATGGCATTTTAGATGGAGCTGATCAAGTTTTGCATACCGGACCTTGGCCGTTGCAATATTCTCCTTTAAGTGATGGTGGATTTGATGGAACTGTGGTGATCTTACGTCCTACAAGAAGGCTTACTAGGTAAAATTTTATAGATCCAGAATATAATTTAGTTAGCACTATGTTATTTAAAATAAATTTGTATTACTCGATCATCCAGTTATAGGGTGCGAACCGCGCACTTTTTTAAAATTGTGGTGCGTGATGCACACCCTACTACAGGGATGTATCAGCACATTAAAGTATATTAATTTAGTGTCTCATGTATAACTTTAATTACTTACCACCTATCAGTTTTATACATAGGATGCGCTGAGGTACGAAGCGCATCAATAATGATGGGTTTCGCTTTGGCTCTACCCATCCTACATGTAAACTGATAGGTGGTAAGCTTTATAAATAGACATTATCCGAAACCTCCTCCCATCTTAACTCACATAAGGCAATTATTAA
>LFCU01000124.1 GCA_001044195.1 Candidatus Achromatium palustre | reverse complement strand
TCTGCAAGATCATAGTCAGAAGCTTCTCTAAAATCTTCTATTTCGCGCATCCATTCAAATAATTCAGGGAAAAGCTGTATAATTTTTGCGTAAATTTGAGCAATTATATGTTTTCCATGTAGTTGATTTTGTTCAGTAACTGGTTTTCTATATCGTCTACTATTTCGTTTTCTTTTTTTAAAAGCAGTCGAAGGTTTCCTTCTTTTCTTTTTATGAAACTGTCGAGTTATTTTATATTGATCTGCCATAATTTAGATACCTCTTATTTGGTATACTATACAGTATACCATAAGTTTGTGGTATAAAATAGCTGGAAAAAAGATATTTTTAATTGGATTTAACTTATTGAATTTTATGAGATTATTTTTGGACTCTGAATTGCTGTGTTTTAGTCTGTTAGGTTGCCAAACGAATAGCAACCCAACCTACGCTGCTATAGATGATATATTAACTGTGGTAAATAGTTTCGTGCAGGATTTAGAATCTGCACTTAATTTATCTTGTATTGAAGTAATTTTTTATCGAGTTGCTGCAAAAAATTTAGACCATATACACCATTTTCTAAATCTTCAATTAAAAATCTATACGAAGACAAATTTTGTTCCACTTCAGTAGAAAAACAAGCAGCACCAAGAGCCATAGCGGCTACTGTATCAGTATCACCTTTAAATGCTACTGATGTTTTCAAAATTTCAACGAGAGATTGCCCAAGAACAATGGCGGTAATTGCTGCCGATACACTTACTATCCCTTCAGAACCTACCATACCGCGCCAAGGTAAGTACCAACGTCCTGGGACATGTTCCATTATAAATTCTGGTAATAATTTCTTGGAGCCTAAGCGATAGATAAAATAATGTGCCATTAAACTAGATGCTACAGAAGCGCGAATGCCGTTGTTTGTATTGTGGGTAACAGTAGCCTGTACGGTGCTATGTTCAATCACGGTTTTAATATCAGGATATATGCCTATTGGTGTGGCTCTCATAGCTGCCCCACTAGTCGATTGATGCCCATCTATTGTTGCTAAAAATTCACTACCATTATTAACACTTCTTAGCAGTTCATAAAAACGGCGTGAATAACTTTGCCTTGGGTCACGTTTGAAGACGGAAACGAATCGATCTGCTAACATTTCTTTGGTCCAAGGGGCATCAGATATAATTGCTTCTGCAATGGCAATACTCATTTGCGTGTCATCTGTATAACAACCTGGTTTTAGTTTATGCCATGGATGTTGGGTATATTGGTCAAACATCAGCATATTGCGTTTATCAACCCAAGATTTCTGGGCATATTCAAATCCAGCTCCATACGCATCACCAACAGCTATTTCAACTAACATTAGTAATCTCCCAGAGATCCTTCCATTTCCCAATTTACACTTAAATCAAAAAAAACATCCTCAATATATAAATTAAGTAGGGTCGCATTGCGCACCATAATTCCACGTTAAGAGAAAAAGGTGTGCGATGCGCACCCTACCTGGCTGTTACATAAACCACCGCCAAAAGTTATTCACATTAAATTTGGTGACATGAAAATTAGGGAAATGCATCAAACATTATCAAAAATTTGGGGTGATATTTGTGCCTTAAATGAGGAATATAAACTATTTAATGTATATAAAGATCATATCGAGGGCATAGATTAGAATCTATAACAAGCCAGGTGTACGCCGCAGCGTACCTTTTTCCAAATAATGTAAGATGATTAACTTAAAAAGGCAAGCGATGTGTGCCCTACATGGTTGAACCAGTCCCAATCAGACCTAGAAGCCCATTTAAAATGTGCGATTACGTTTAGATAATCGCACCTAGTAGAGCTATTTAGGTTGCTCAATCCCTTTCATGCTTAGGCGAATACGCCCTTGTTTATCTACTTCTAAAACCCTAACATTGACTAAATCACCTTCTGATAGCTTATCACTGACTTTTTGGACTCGCTCTTCACAAATCTGTGAAATATGTACTAAACCATCTCTACCTGGGGAAATAGACACAAAAGCACCAAAATCCATCAACCTAGCAACTCGTCCTTGATACACTTTGTTGACTTGGATATCAGATGTAATAAGCTCTATACGTTGCAGGGCCTTTTTTCCTGCATGCATATTTACAGAAAAGATCTTTACAATCCCATCATCGGTTATATCTATAGTGGCACCAGTCTCCTCAGTAATAGCTCGAATTGTAGCACCACCTTTGCCAATTACATCACGAATCTTATCAGGATCGATACGCAATTCTATAATCCTTGGGGCATGTTCGGACATTTCAGTCCGAGGTTGGGCTAATGCCTGCTCCATCTCTTTTAAAATATGCAATCGTCCTGCTTTGGATTGCTCTAGTGCAATCTCCATGATTTCTTTGGTGATACCATTGATCTTGATATCCATTTGCAAAGCATTGATACCATGGACGGTTCCAGCTACCTTAAAGTCCATATCTCCTAGATGATCTTCGTCACCCATAATATCTGTAAGCACTGCAAACTTATCTTGCTCTTTGATAAGACCCATTGCAACTCCAGCTACAGCAGATTTTATGGGTACTCCAGCATCCATAAGAGAAAGGCTAGTACCACAGACTGAAGCCATAGAGCTAGAACCATTAGATTCAGTGATTTCTGAGACCACTCGTACTGAATAAGGAAATTCTACAATATTAGGTAGTACTGCCAATATACCGCGTTTCGCTAAACGACCATGTCCAATTTCACGGCGTTTTGGGGTACCAACTTTGCCAATCTCCCCAACACAAAACGGTGGAAAGTTGTAATGCAGCATAAAATGTTCGCGCCGTTCGCCTTCCAAGGCATCTATAACTTGTGAATCGCGTTCAGTTCCTAATGTAGTTACCACTAAGGCTTGGGTTTCGCCGCGAGTAAATATTGCTGAACCGTGAGTGCGGGGTAAGATTCCAGTACGGATGCTAATGGGGCGTACGGTATAGCGATCACGACCATCTATGCGTGGTTGGTCTGCTAAAATGCGTCCTCGAACAATTTGACTTTGTAGGGTTTCAAGGATGCTTTTTATTTGATGTTCGTCCCAATGTGGTGTAGATTCTGTATTTATCTTATCAGGACTATTAGATTCAGTATTTAGCTTGGTGACTACAGTAGCTGTAATTTCATCAATACGCTGATGTCGAGCTTGTTTATCGGCTATCCTATATGCATCTTCCAACTCTGTTAAGGCTAATTCCGAAACCACCCTAGTCAACTCAGAATCTATTGGTACTGGAATATAGACCAATGGTGGTTTATTAACCTCTGTTGCCAATTCCTTAATACTATTAATGACAACCTGCATTTGTTCATGGCCAAATAATACGGCACCCAGCATGACTTTTTCGGAAAGTTCATTGGCTTCAGATTCTACCATCAATACCGCCTGTTCAGTCCCAGCTACTATTAGATCTAAATCCGTAATAGCACTAAGACCAATCGCAGCGGAGTTTAGTAAGTATTTCCCGTTCTTATATCCTACACGAGCTGCCCCAATAGGACCCTGAAATGGTAATCCTGAAATACTAAGTGCAGCCGATGCTCCAATTAAAGCTGGAATTTCCGGATCAACAAAAGGATTAAGGGATTTTACAGTAGCTATTACTTGCGTCTCATAAGTAAATCCTTTAGGAAATAGGGGCCGTAGGGGACGATCAATTAATCGTCCGGTAAGGATCTCTTTTTCACTGGGACGGCCTTCACGTCTTAGAAAACCACCAGGAATACGTCCAGCAGCATAGGTCTTTTCTTGATAATCTATGGTTAATGGAAAAAAATCTTTTGTATTTTGGGCACTTTTATCTGCTACTACTGTAACCAAAACTACAGTATCCCCCATATTTACCATGACGGCCCCATCGGCTTGGCGGGCAATCTCTCCGGTTTCTAGGGTAACTTTGTGTTCACCATATTGAAATTCTTTTTTTATCACTCTCAATGCCTGCTTCTCGTGATGCATTTGAGTAATCACCGACGAAGGCCAAGTTTAGCGATAAGATCCTGATAACGTTGATTGTTTTTGCGTTTTAAGTAATCAAGGAGCTTCCGTCTGGAATTAATCAATCTAATTAAACCTTGTCGTGAATGGTGATCTTGGGTGTGGACTTTGAAGTGTTCGGTAAGTTGACTGATACGAGTCGATAACAGAGCGACCTGTACTTCAGGGGAGCCAGTATCTGTATCACTACGTTGGTATTGCTCTATAATACTTTTTTTGGCAGGTGCAGTCATAGCCATTTTTTAATTTTCCTTTATCCCATAGTAATTTATAAGCATATATCATTTGATAATTCCCCCAACAATGGGTCCAGGGGAATAGGCTTATTTAGCTTTAAAATATATTTTAAAATATAAAGTATGCAGCTTTTAGATCACAATTCTATTGTAAAGTATTAACATATATACATAATGTAAATAAATCCGAACACTGGAGTGATCAAACTATTATTCCAAGTGTGTTCATTAAACTAAATCAGAAAAATAATGTCAATTTTTTTTGCATGTCATTTTCAAACATTGATTATGCAATAGACATTATCCAAAACCCTCTACCAGATTAACAAACATAAGGCTATTGTTAAGGTATAGATTCCTGCTTTCGCAGGAATGACGGGTTTCGTATAATGTCTAATATATACATATTGTATTAACATGTAGATAGTTATCAATATTGTTGTATACTATATTTAATGCCGTTCTAAGCACCAAATTACTCATTTCTACTGATGATAAGAAAATTTTGTAAAGCATCTTGTGACCAACCAGATAGGGTAGGCAAACGGCTGTATCATTTGCCTACGCGAACTAAACAACAAGGATAAATTATTGGACAATTCCTCGTGGACACGATGAGACCTTGTAGAATATATCTAAATTAACAATCATTACAACCAAGAAATAATCATCATGGGATAACTAATCACTCATCTTTGGGTGTGGCTACTTTGAAACGACGGCTAATGTAAAACATAATCAGGCTTGAATAGGTCTTTGAATAATTTTATACGGTTGTGGCCCAAAGGTTAGTGATTTTTAATTGATTGATTTATAAAAGCTATTCACGAGCAACAGTTGAATTATAATGATGAACAAAATTCCAAATGGCACCAATATGGTTTGTCAACTTTTTAGAAAATGCGAGTGTCTTTCTGACTAAAC
>LFCU01000220.1 GCA_001044195.1 Candidatus Achromatium palustre | reverse complement strand
AAGAAACTGAACGCTTATTTAAAGAGCAATCACAAGAAATTAGAGAAAATATTAAGGAAACTGACCGTTTACTTAAGGAACAATCTCAAGAAACTGACCGTTTACTTAAGGAACAATCCCAAGCAACCGATCGTTTAATTAAGGAACAATATCAAGCTACGGATCGCTTACTTAAGGAACAATCCGCAGCAACAGACCGTAAAATAAAAGAAGTATCTACTCAAGTTGGGCATCTTACCAATCGCTTGGGAGAATTTGTAGAAGAGATGGTACGTCCGGCGGTATTAAAACTATTTCGCAAACGGGGAGTACAAGTTAATCAAGTATTACGCAACTTAATTGCCTATGATGCGCAAGGGGAAAAATTAAGCGAAGTTGATTTATTGGCTATCAATACGGACATTGCGATAGTGGTTGAATGTAAAACACAACTTACCATCGATCATGTTAATGATCATCTGGATAGATTAACTCAATTTAAACATAACTTTGCTCAATATGCTAACCAAACTATTTTTGGAGCCATTGCCAGCATCGTATTACCTGATGATGTTGCTCGTTATGCTTATCGCCAAGGATTATTTGTCCTAGCGCAAAGTGGTGATGCTGTTATCATCCGCAATGATGATAAATTTCGCCCTAAACATTGGTAACAAATTTGTGATCAAAAGGGCTGTAGGGCGGAAGCATCCGGCCCTGTTAAAGCTATAATATAGCATAAGTGATATGAAATTTTTATGGCGAGATTCTCCCGCCCTACAATATTTGAAGTTATGATATAATGAATTGTATCTTGAAACATGGACTAACACACATAAAACATCTATGACTACAATAACTAAGCCTAATTTTGATAATATATTGCATTTGATTCAAGAACTAGCTATCAATCAAAAAGAAGATAGACTACATTTGCAAGAAACTGACCGTTTACTTAAGGAACAATCCCAAGCAACCGATCGTTTAATTAAGGAACAATATCAAGCTACAGATCGCTTACTTAAGGAACAATCCGCAGCAACAGACCGTAAAATAAAAGAGGTATCTACTCAAGTTGGGCATCTTACCAATCGCTTGGGAGAATTTGTAGAAGAAATGGTACGTCCGGCGGTATTAAAACTATTCCGCAAACGGGGAGTGCAAGTTAATCAAGTATTACGCAACTTAATTGCTTATGATGCGCAAGGGGAAAAATTAAGCGAAGTTGATTTATTGGCTATCAATACGGACATTGCGATAGTGGTTGAATGTAAAACACAACTTACCATCGATCATGTTAATGATCATCTGGATAGATTAACTCAATTTAAACATAACTTTACCCAATACGCTAACCAAACTATTTTTGGAGCCATTGCCAGCATCGTATTACCTGATGATGTTGCTCGTTATGCTTATCGCCAAGGATTATTTGTCCTAGCGCAAAGTGGTGATGCTGTTATCATCCGCAATGATGATAAATTTCGCCCTAAACATTGGTAACAAATTTGTGATCAAGGGCTGTAGGGCGGGAGCATCCTGCCTTGTTAAAGCTATAATATAGCATAAGTGATATGAAATTTTTATGGCGAGATTCTCCCGCCCTACAATATTTGAAGTTATGATATAATGAATTGTATCTTGAAGCATGGACTAACACACATAAAGCATCTATGACTACAATAACCAAGCCTAATTTTGATAATATATTGCATTTGATTCAAGAGCTAGCTATCAATCAAAAAGAAGATAGGCTACATTTGCAAGAAACTGAACGCTTATTTAAAGAGCAATCACAAGAAATTAGAGAAAATATTAAAGAAACTGACCGCTTACTTAAAGAACAATCTCAAGAAACCGATCGTTTAATTAAGGAACAATATCAAGCTACAGATCGCTTACTTAAGGAACAATCCGCAGCAACAGACCGTAAAATAAAAGAGGTATCTACTCAAGTTGGGCATCTTACCAATCGCTTGGGAGAATTTGTAGAAGAAATGGTACGTCCGGCGGTATTAAAACTGTTTCGCAAACGGGGAGTACAAGTTAATCAAGTATTACGCAACTTAATTGCCTATGATGCTCAAGGAGAAAAATTAAGCGAAGTTGATTTGTTGGCTATCAATACGGACATTGCGATAGTGGTTGAATGTAAAACGCAACTTACCATCGATCATGTTAATGATCATCTGGATAGATTAACTCAATTTAAACATAACTTTACCCAATACGCTAACCAAAATATTTTTGGAGCCATTGCCAGCATTGTATTACCGGATGATGTTGCTCGTTATGCTTATCGCCAAGGATTATTTGTTCTAGCGCAAAGTGGTGATGCTGTTATCATCCGCAATGATGATAAATTTCGTCCTAAACGTTGGTAGCTTGGTAGGTGCGATTAGCGAAGTGTAATCGCATCATGATATTCATCAAAACTAATATTTAAATGGTGGCAAAAATTGTGCGATTACGCTTCGCTAATCACACCTACGCGCTACGACCCTCCTAATTGCAGATAAAGTATTAAAATGCCTATAATTAATCGCCAAAAAAGCTATACATTTTCTGATTATTTTGAAATGAATTATCCAACGGAGGATATTATTGAGGAACTAGGTTATAAATATCAGTTAACAAAATTATCACTCCCTAAAGGTAAGTTAAAACACTCGTTAGCAAACTTACAAACAATGTTTTATAAAAAATTACCTCATGTATCTCTTACATCCGAAATAGCAAAACGTGAGATGATGGTTGCGCCAATATTATTAGAGCTGCTTGATGAGATTGATGTAAAAATTGATATTGAATATCCAATTTATGTCAATGAACAATTGAAGGGTAATTTGGATTATAGGTTACGTTCAACAGCGGAATTTTTGGTCATAGAAGCAAAGAAATCGGATATGGAAAAAGGTTTTACTCAACTAGCTGTTCAACTAATTGCAATGGATCAATATATAACATCATCCTTAACAGAAATATTTGGAGCTATCACGATAGGCGATATTTGGCGATTTGGTAGACTAGATCGTATTAACAAAAAAATCACTAAAGATATTGATGCCTTTCGTATTCCTCTTGATATTAATGACTTATTTCAGGTTATGGTTGGTGTATTGATGCCAAACCAAACATAGTCGTAGGGTGCGCACTGCGCACCTTTTAATCTAAAGTTCTATTTTGGGCATGGTGTGGATGATTTTTCTGGTTTCGAGGCTAACGGTGATTACTCGCAAGAGTAGTTCGAGGGGATATCTGGGGTTGTGCATGGTTTCGGTGGCATAGTCGTTGGCATCGTTAATGATGCCGCTGGCTTTGTCTTGTTTTATGCCTTGGCGTTCTACGATCCAGTCGATGGCTGGTTTGCCGTTGACTATATAGTCGTAGGCTTCTTTGGGGATGTTGCTGATGGTGATATGGTCATTGTAGTGGATTTGGGTTAGGTCTTTGGTTTTGCCTTGTTTGCCGTAGCGCATTTTGGTTACCTGGTAGTTTTGGGTGTTGTTACCAGTAATAGTGGCTTGGTACATGGGTACTTGTTCGTAGTGGACGTGTAGTTTGGCGAGGTCTTTACCGGCTTGGGCGAAGGTGTGGAAGTGGTTGGGGATGCAGGGGATTCTGGGCAGTTGTTTGCTTAGGTTGGCGGCGTATTTTTGTTGGTATTGCGGGCAGTGGAGGATGCCGTATATGTAGTAGAAGATGTCTTCTTTGGTGATCTGTTGCTGAGGGTATGCGATTTGAAAGTGTTTTAAGGCAGCAT
>LFCU01000176.1 GCA_001044195.1 Candidatus Achromatium palustre | reverse complement strand
CTGATCCCAGCTAATGGGAGTTTTTCTAATAAGAGATTATCAATCAAATTGATTAGTTTTGGGGAAATTTTATTACTTTGTGGATTTTCCACAAATTGACAGTAACAGTCATTGCATTGGTGCTTTTGTTTCCCATTACGAATAAAGCCATTTTTTTTACGACATTTGATGAGCTGCATTTTGGACATATCATCTAAACTGTATCGATTATATTTTTTGTTGATTGTTGATATCTATGTAGTATATCACTAACCTTTGGGCCACAACCTCAAGATGTAAAAAACAACTATGAATCGATTTGTTATTATGCCAACCCACATTAACTAATTGGTCGATAAATATCATTAGATATAAGTATTTTTTGATCTATGTGCCGCCATACTCTTACAATCTTATACGCAGGATGTTCTTCAATAGCAAATTCTAACTTACATTTAGATACCGTTTGCATGGCACAAAGTTTAGCAACCAAGGAATCCTGTTGGATTTCAAACTGTAAGCAAAATGGAAATGAGAAATTATTTCTAATTCTTAAATCCTTATAACCATATACTACTGTGGCATCCGATCCTAAAGGTGTGTAACGAGTTTTTTCGTTATAAAGATCGAGACTGTGGGGATGGCGTTCTATAATTTCTAATCCTGCTATTAGTGCCAAATGGTATAGGATACCACTTAGTTGACACAATCCACCGCCATAGTCTAATCCAAGAGCGTTGTCTGTAATATTGCGGCCTTTGCGATAACCATTTTTGGCATTTGGCACTGGCACAATATGCCAAAAAGATAGAATTTGGCCTGGATTAATTTGGCGGTTTTGCAAATTTTGAATACCAATATGTAAATTATGCTTCTTAGATTCAGAATGGCTAGTAATTTCAATCGGTTGGGTTAGGATGATTTGTACTGGATAATTAACTAGTAAGTTTTGAGTACCAACAAAACTAGTATATTGACTGTACCATAGATCTTGCAATTGTATTTTAAGGACATGCAGCTTTCTTCTCAGGGATGCTGGAATTAATACCTTAAGGTTAGATTTCAAGTTGGATCTAAGGTTAGATCTAAAATTAGATTTAAGCATTGCGTTGCAAACATACTAGATTATAAGAAGCCAAAAATTTTAATGGAGACCTACATAATAGAGTATCTAAAGTACGCATATAATCACGCAATCCATCAGGAATTCTATGAATAGGAAACATCATAACACCTTGGAACTTTTTTAATGTAAACATGCTATTACTATATTCACGTACTGTATCGACATTCAGTACTGTATTACCATGCCAATCATCTTTTTGGTACTTTACAAGTTGTCGCCTAGTTTGGGAAGGAAAGTCAAAAATCAATAAGCCACCTGGTTTCAGAATTCGATACGCTTCCTTAATAGCCTGTTTAATAACATGATGTTCTAAATGGAAAAAGACATGCAAACTAAATACGGCATCGAACGTATTATCCATATATAATGTATTTGTAATTGAAGAAACTTGCAAATCATGCTCTGGAAATTTAAATTGTGCTTGCAATAGCATTGGTTCGCTGATATCTATACCATGTTTGGCATATTTTAAAAAACGTCCAGTTCCACATCCCATATCTAAACATGTATCTGGATTTTTTCCAAACAGCCAGTCTTGCATAATGAGTTGTTCTTGTTTATGTAAGTATTGGCCGTAAGAATTAGCAAACCGTTCTACATCATATTTAGGAGCTAGTTTGTCGTAATAACGCCGAATTTGATCATTTTCTTTCATAATTTTGTAACGGATTGTTTTAAATTTACTTTATCTACTTGGAGACCTATTTTGTATTATTCTTTTGTAACTACCTACCACCTCCCAAATATACTATACTAACCAGATGCAAAAATCTCAAACGAAACAATTCGTAGGCTTGCCGTTACGTGCCTAAATGATGTACAGGTTAGAGTGTTAAGATTGTTAGATTTCCCTGAATCTATCTATACTGGTTTAAATATAATTTTGCAAACTTAAAATTAAACGGGCGAACTATAGGTAGTAAGTAAAATTAAACTACTTAACTAGTGAAATATCACTAACCTTTGTACCACAACCATATCTTATACGTGACATAAAATCTTAAGCAGGTAAAAAATTGCGTGAATAAAGCATATCACAAACCACTACGCGGGCAATCCGCCGAAGTGTTTATTGAATCATTAACTCAAGATGGCCGTGGCGTTGCCCATATTGATGGCAAGGCAATCTTTATTCATGGAGCTTTACCTGGCGAAACTGTCCGCTTTACTTATAACAAGATACAGAAACGTTTTGATGAGGGTACCGTACAAGAAATATTGACAGCAGCACCAAAACGAGTTCTCCCCAAATGTCCTCATTTTGGAATTTGTGGTGGATGCAGCTTGCAACATCTGGAGACCACAGCCCAAATCCAAGCCAAAGAACAGATTTTACGAGACGCTTTAGTCCATATTGGCAAAGTACAACCCCAATCTGGTTATTTACCGCCATTAGTTGCTAAACATTGGGGCTATCGGCGTAAAGCACGTTTAGGAGTTAGGTATGTGGAACGTAAAGGGCAATTATTAGTGGGGTTTAGGGAACGCGGCTCATCGTTTATAACTAACATGCAAAGCTGCCAAGTCTTACACCCTAAATTAGGCATGCATATTATAGCCTTAAGAGAAACCTTAGCTTCTCTTAGTATTTGTAAACAAATTCCCCAAGTAGAAATGGCAATGGGAGATACTAGCTGTATCTTGGTAATTAGAGTACTAGCTGCACCTAGTACAGCAGATCGTCTTAAATTAAGCCAATTTGCATATATCCATGATATGCATATTTATCTACAAACTGGCGGACCGCAACAAGTAGAACCACTTGATAAAACAGCACATTTAGGCTATAGTATCCCAGAGTTAGGTTTAAGCTTGGAGTTTGAGCCTTTAGATTTTACCCAGGTGCATCTAGAACTTAATCAACTATTAATTACCCGTGTTCTAGAATTACTTAACCCGCAAAATAATTCCCATATTTTGGATTTATTTTGTGGTATTGGAAATTTTACTTTGCCACTTGCTACTTGCTCTAATAGGGTGGTTGGTGTGGAAGGGGATGCAGGATTAGTCGCTAGAGCTAAAAACAATGCCGTTACAAATGGATTAAATAATTGCGAATTTTTTACAACGGATCTGTATAAAGAACTAGATTTAACAACGGCCCCTTGGTTACAACAGACATTTTCTCAAATAGTATTAGATCCACCACGCAGCGGGGCATTACAACTGCTACCTCACTTGCCTAAACTTAATGCCCAACAGCTTTTATATATATCCTGTTTGCCAGCTACTTTAGCACGAGATGCAGAAATTTTAGTGCATGAGCTTGGCTATACTTTAGACGTAGCTGGAGTGATGGATATGTTTCCCCATACGGCTCATGTAGAGTCTATTGCGTTGTTTACTCGCAATTAATTTAATTGGCTTGTACTAAATTAACTACCATGTATTATGTAATGGTGGTGTAGTTGCAGGATTTTTGGGATCAATAACTATCTTGTGAAATACAATACCAGCTCCTCCAATCAAAAATCCCAGTGAACATCCTGTAGCAATATAAGGCACTGAGGCAATGATATTAATGCCAGATAAGGATAACATACCAGTAATGGCACCAAATATTCCGCCTACTATACAGCCTGCAACCATATAACGATCTAAATCATAGTGAAATTTTATTCTACTAATCTCAGCATCTGTTAAAAAGCAATTGGCCGTTTTAGAGGGAGCAATATTTTGGGACATTTCCTGTGCGTTTAGTGGTGTAGTTGTAAATAGTACACAGGCTGCAATGCCCAACATAGGAATATCTCGAAGCCAATGTATAGAAAATATTGACATAAATACCTCGTTTATGATTATAATTGTAAATTATATATTATACTCTACTATCCAGTTTTTTAACTTGACAAATTCAAGGACGTAGCATCTGGTGCCAAGGCTCTGCCTCGGCACCAGAACGTAACTCATTGAAATATATTACTTTAATATTTTCTGCTAAAAGTCAAGCAGAAAAAAAACTGGATAGTCGAGTATAATGTCTAATATCTATTGCACAATTTAGCATTACATGACTATAATAGACATTGTCCGAACCCTCAATTACCGCTTTGAGGTTATTGGTTTGGAAGATTATTTAGGATAATATGCAACGCAATCTTATGAATTTTTCTTACAGCCAAATAATTTTTTATATTAAATAATAATTTTTAAGAGGATGTTATAATGCCAGAGACCTTATTTAGTGATGCTTGGATGAATCAATTAAAAGATGCTTGGAATAATGAACCAGAAGTTAAAGATGCTCTAGCAGCTATTGGCTTTAATTCTGTAATTACCTGCGGCTTTAAGGGTGAAGACAAGCCAATTGGAGTTTTTGTTGTTGAAAACGGCGAATGTGTACGTGCTGGTACTTATAATGGTGAAGATCCCAATTGGGATATGCGTGCAGATCGGGCTGATTGGCTAAAATGGACTGAAAATGGAGTTGGTATGGCTGGTCTAGGCTTGGCATATACGATGGGTAAACTGAAGTTTGTTAAGGGAGATTATCTCTCTATGATTAAGGATCCTCGTATGGCTGGGCCATTTGTTAAGAGTTTTGGCTTAATGCAGCGGATTGGTGCTGTCTAAATTGGCTTTAAATATTCTTACCTTGTGTATAATATCTTAATTAATTATAAAGTATTGATAAAAAGGTGTGGGTGCATAGACGACTTTGCATCCATTTTCTTCAATATTCCTAAAACAAATTTTAGGATACATAAAAAACAATTATAAACATTTGGAAAAAAATAGTATGAAACTATTAGCTGCTATTCCTTGGGCACTAGTTGTCTTTTGTTTGGCTATTTTAGCACATGTGTTCAAAATGCCATTAGAAATATCTGGAGTCATAGGACTTTCATTTCTTATTGCATATTTTGTTGCTTTTGGAGTGGAATTTGCAAAATCTTCGAGCACTAGTGTTGATGATTTTATTATGGATCTTGTATTTTCTGTCTTAACCTTGATTATAGCAACTGCATTTATGAGCTATCAACTTTGTAAAGGCCATACATTTTATGTAGTGGATGCTGTTGGTATTTTAGTTATATTGTTTGATAGTATCATAAGTCCTTGGAATGCCTTTAAAGCATCTAAAAAGGATATTTCTATGCACGGGTTATAAATCACCATCATATTCTAACAGGTATATAAAGTGCGATTACGCTAAAGCTAATCGCACCTATAAACCTTTTTACTATTTTAAAAATAATTATGATATACTCTACCTTTACCTCCAATAATTAACAGAAATAAAATATGATAAAATTTATATATAATAAAGCTATTTTATTCTTACTAATAATTAGTCTCAGTGCTTGTGTTAGCGACCAAGAGACCAAAACTCCTCCACACACTGCACAAGTAACGCCAACAACATCAATAGCAAAATCTAATGGCAGCCGAGATATAGGGGATCGTGGTGCTATGGACGAAATAGTTGATAGAACTCAAGTTCCACCACCAATAAAATCATCATCCCGACGCATAGCATTGGTTATTGGCAATAGTCATTACGATCTTGATCAGTTACAGCTTGATAATCCAGTAAATGATGCACGGGCTATGACCGCAACTTTAAAAAGCCTAGGTTTTGAAGTTACTCCATTAGAAAATGCTAGCTATACTATGATGAAAGATACAGTTGATGCCTTTAGACGGCGGTTGACTCAAAATTCTGAAGTTGGATTGTTTTACTTTGCAGGCCACGGCATTAAATCTAAGTCAGGTCTTAATTATTTAATCCCAACAGATTATAGACCTCCTACAAAGGAAGTTAAAGATCCAGAAAATTATACTGCTCAACGCAGTATTGATGCAGATAGTATTCGCAATAGTATGGAAGAATCAAAAAATCCTTTAAACATAATCATATTAGATGCCTGTAGAAACGATCCATTTGCAACACGAAGTATGGGGAAGCGTTCGGCTGGTTTAGCAGGAGATGGTTTAGCAGAAATGAAAGCTCCTCGTGGCACATTAATAGCTTTCGCAACTTCTCCTGGTGATACAGCAGCAGACAGCGGAGGACCCAATGGAAAAAATGGGCTATACACATGGCACTTATTACAAAATCTGATCACTCCTGGTCTTGATATCACGGATGTGTTTAAAAACGTCCAACGTGATGTTGCTACAGCTACTAGTGGTGGGCAAAGACCTTGGACTAATAGTTCAGTTTATGACAAATTCGTCCTTGTACCAGCAAGTTCTATTGTTGCAGAACCTAAAGTTGATTTCTCTACTTATCAAGCAAGTTCTAGTAGAACTGTAGGTGTTGAATTTGCTATGTTCCATGATAATGGTACTTCTAATCCTCGTCCTTTACGACATGGGGATGCATTGATGTCAGGCGATAAATACTTTTTCCACATCAAAACTGCAAATAGACCAGAAAATTATATCTATTTGCTACAAATCGACTCATCTAAAAAAGTATTCAAGCTATTTCCTAACCCTACTCGTTATCAGACTATAACCAATCCAATATCTGCCAACACACCAATAACCTTACCTAGACCTCATAAATCTTGGGTCTTGGATAAGACGGTGGGCAAAGAGAAATTTTACCTTTTTGTTTCTAGCAAACCAATAGTAGTGTTGGAAGAATTTAAAAATGGTACTATGGACGACGTTATAAATTCCGGGTTACCATTACGTGGTCCTACAGAAACGTTGGCAGATCGAACCAGTGTAGCAGCTAGCACAGGAAATGTCAACGCGGTAGTACAAAAACTTGCTGATACAGACAACCTAACTCATTCTTTTACTATAGAGCATAGATAATATAATTCTGATTCTACCGCTTTATGTAGGTAACAATATTCTACATATTAAGTAGCTTGTGGTTCATAATTTTATTTAGTATTATCAAATATTTATATGCCTAAAAAAGCGGCAGAATCAGAAAAATTTTTGATCACGTAGGGTGCGCACTGCGCACCATAAAATTTACCAAATGTTATTGAGATGTTACGTTAATTTTACTTTGTCATATTAGAATTAGCCTAAAATCTTTTTACTGATGCCCCTCTTTGCATCCAATGTTGTAAACCACCAATTATCCAAGAACCTTGGCTTTGAGTAAGTCCTGTTAAAAAGCGTCTGTTCCTCCAAAATAAACACCCAAAACAGTCTGCCCATTGTAATACTTTCAACTCAAATAAAAGTTTTGTTTCTAATTCTTTCCCTCTGAATGTATTTGCACCATTAAACAATACATACCTACCTTCAAATTCGATAGTATGAGAATGAGCATAACAAAATCTATTCATAAATATTCGGCAACAGGTTACAAATACTAAGGTATCTGGACGTAATTCTATTTGAACTAAACGTATTAGAGAATAGCGTATATTCCATCCAACCAACAGAAACACACCGCTTAATACCAGGAAAAACTTATCGTATGGTAAAAAATAAATAGCAGTACTGGAATAAATGACACCACATAGCTTAAATTAATAAAGAATTTATTAGGGATAGCTGGTATGCTTAAGATACTAGATTCTGGGGTATCTTGTACTTTAAATCCCAATAAATCCTCTGGAAGATGCCAACGCCAAACAGCACTACTGATCTCATTATACAGTCCAGTGGTATCTAAATTATCCCATAGCACAGTTTGTTTAGCTGAATGCTGTAAATACTTTAGTTTTGGATATTGCTGTTCCATAGACTGGATGTATTCACGGTCTGCTTTAAAGGTAGCTATAGCACCAAATATAAGAAAAATTAAAAGAATCAGATCTAACATTAGTTTACCATCTTGTGCTAGGCATTTTAGGTAGCTTCTCAATTCAATAATTTATGGCATTGAGTGTTAGGGAACATATAGGATACGCTTCGTGCCTCAGCGCATCCTATAACCTTAGACGTTATGGTGTGTAGATTAAAGGGTTATTTATTGGTTTGAGGTTTGCTTTTAACCCCCTCCACAGCACGTGTTATATACCATTGCTGGGCAATAGATAATACATTATTTACGACCCAATACAACACTAAACCTGATGGAAAAAATGCAAAAAATACCGTAAAGATAAATGGCATCAACATCATAGCCTTAGCCTGCATAGGATCTACAGGAGCTGGACTAAGCTGTTGCTGGAGAAACATGGATACACCCATAATCAATGGCAAAATAAAGTATGGATCTGCAGCTGATAGATTAGTAATCCATAACGCAAAAGGAGCTTGACGCATCTCTACACTTTCTAACAATACCCAATATAGCGCAATAAAAACTGGAATTTGGACTAAAATTGGCAAACAACCTCCCAATGGATTAATCTTCTCTTCCTTATATAACTCCATCATAGCCTTATTAAGCCGCTCTTTATCATCCCCATAACGATCCTTAAGAGCTTGTAATTTAGGAGCTAATTCACGCATATTGGCCATAGACTTATAACTAGCTTCAGACAGCTTATAGAAAGCCAGTTTTATTAGGATAGTAAGAAAAATAATTGCCCAACCCCAATTTTGGAAAATCAAATATAGCTTATTTAACAGCCAAAAAATTGGTTGGGCAAATACTGTAAGCCAGCCATAATCAACAGTTAATTCTAAGCCTGGAGCTATGGAACCTAAGGTATTTTGTAATTTAGGCCCAGCAAATAGTTTTTCAGAAAAAGTATGGGTTGATCCAGGCTGTATGGCCATAGAGTCTGGATACATACCAATAGCATAGCGAGTACCAGAAAAGCCTTTGGCATAAATAGTTACCTTACTAGTTTGGTCTGGAATCCAGGCAGCAACAAAATAATGCTGTACCATGGCTATCCAACCACCACTAGATTCACTTTTATGTGGAGTTTTAGCAATTTTATCAAAACTTAATTTATTATATTTATCCTGAAGATTATAATAAGCAGCTCCACTAAAGGTACTAGAGTAGGAATCATCTTTGCTTTTAATGGGCTTGGAGCGTAGTAATTGTACATAGGGACGTACTACTAAGGGTTTAGCAGTATTATTCTGTACAATTTGCTGCAACTCAATTAGATAACTGTTGCGTTGGAAGATAAAGCGTTTTATGACTTTGGTGCCAGAGGCATGGCTCCAAGTAAGGTCTACACTGATACTATCCTGAGTTGGATTTAGCTTATAATTAAGTTTGGGAACGGTAAATTTTGCCTGATGTGAAGGCGCAGGATTTTGTTGGTTACCAACTAAACCAGATTGGGCGACATAGAAATTAGGATCTTGCGGTTTTAATAAATGCAATTTTAGATCTGGAGTTTCTGGAGCTACCGGATAATCTAAAAGCTGTAAGCTCTGTAAGGTGCCACCTTGGGTAGAAAGTTCAGCCCGTAAAATATCTGTCTCTACTGTAACTACTGGCATAGATATGGTAGGTTGGGTAGCTAATTTAGGAATAGACGTAGTTGGAACAGTATTAGGAATAGCAGAAGTTGCTGTATTAGATGGGTCTACTGTATTAGCAGGTGACAATACGGAACTAGCGTTAGGATTGGCTGGAACTTGTTGCCCTGATGGGTTCTGATTTCCATAATCACGTTGCCAGGCTTGATATAATAGAAGACCTACAAATGCTAAAGCAAAGTACAGAAAAAAACGTATTTTATCCATTTTTTAATTATTTTTCAATGCGTTCAGGAACAGGGTCTACCCCGCCAGGATTCCAAGGATGACACCTAGCAAGGCGGCATAGTGCAAGCCATAATCCATGGATTATGCCAAAGCGTTTCACTGCAAGCTCTGCATAAGCCGAGCAGCTTGGGTAAAAACGACAGTTATCACCTAAAAAGGGACTTAAAAAATATCTATAAAATTTTATTAAGGTTATAATAAGCCAGCGCATTTTCGTTGATGTATTTTGGTAATTTGTTTCAAAAAAGAGGCTTTAAGTACAGAACCTGGCTGTTTGGCCGCACCAACTCTACATATTACCACAAAATCTAGATTTGGCAATTGTGGCCTGATAACCCTAAAAGTTTCACGTAATGTACGTTTGACGTGGTTACGGTCTACAGCTTTTTTAGAACATTTTCTAGAAATGGCTAATCCTAAGCGAGCCGTGTCCAAAGTATTTGGCAATACAAACACTACTAACATAGAGTCAGAAACCATACAGGAGTGTTCAAACACAGCTTGGTATTCAGCCTTGGTCAGGAGTCGGACTGACTTAGGAAAGCCTAGGGGTTTATCTTGCAAAATTATAACCTAGATGGCTGCATAATTTTTAAGGGGTGAGACGTTTGCGACCTTTGGCGCGTCTAGCATTGATAATTTTACGACCATTACGGGTAGCCATTCGTGCTCTAAATCCGTGGGTACGGGCGCGTTTCAGTAAGCTGGGTTGAAATGTTCTTTTCATTTTAACGTTTGCGAAAGATCAAAAATTAAGTAGAGATAAGTGATATAACTTATGTTTATAAGTTGTACTAGTTAGTTATACGTTTAAATTTATGAATAATATAAGATGATGGTCTCATTACGTCAATAGTATTAATGGAATAATTTTTTAAAACTACCCCCTCACATTTCGTACCCCTATATAACTTTACTATCTAGTTTTTTCTGTTTGACTTTTATCATAAAATATTAAAGCAATATATTTCAATGAATTACATCCTGGTGTCGAGGCATAGCCTTGGCACCAAATAGAATGTGCTTCGTGCCTTAATACATCAACTCTAAAGATTTTTTAAACAAAAGACCATCCAAGCCTACAATGTTTCACCATAACGGCAATCTACATATTCAGTAACCTCTAAATCAAAACCCGAAAGCCCATGTAAGCTTCTAGGTGCACTCATGACTTTCATCTTATGAACTCCAATATCAATTAAAATTTGCGCACCAACCCCATAAGTACGTAACACCGTATTCCCTTCTAAACGCCATTGTGGTAATGAATCTCCAGATTTACGTAATTGTAATGTACGGATACGCTGTGCTAAATCACGAGCATTTTCATAATTTCGTAATACTACTATCACCCCTTCCCCAGCATCAGCTATTTGCTGCATAGCACTATGCAAAGGCCAACCACACACTTGGGGTAAAGTCCCAAACAGATCACAAAGCGCACTTTGCATATGGACTCTTACTAAAGTAGGCCGATTTGGGTCAATAGCTCCCTTTACTAAAGCTAAATGTAGCTCTTGATCTACAGTATCTTGATAGGCTATGAGGTGAAAATCTCCAAACTGAGTTTGCAATGGACACTCTGTGACTCGTTCAATAGTTTTTTCTGTATGCAAACGATAGTGGATAAGATCAGCGATGGTGCCAATTTTGAGGTTATGAGTTTTGGCAAAAATTTCAAGATCAGGTCGTCGTGCCATGCTGCCATCTTCTCTTAAAATTTCAACGATAACAGCTGCTGGTAGAAACCCTGCAAGTCTTGCAATATCACAACCAGCTTCCGTATGGCCTGCTCGTACTAAAACTCCACCTGGCTGTGCCATTAAGGGGAAAATATGTCCAGGTTGCACTAAATCATGTGGTTGTGCGTTGAGAGATACTGCAGCTTTTACTGTAGTGGCTCGATCTGCGGCTGAAATACCAGTCGTTACTCCAGAGGCGGCTTCTATTGAGACTGTAAAAGCGGTAGAGTGCTGGGCTTTGTTGTCTGATACCATAAGTGGTAAGCGTAATTGCCGACAACGTTCTTTGGTTAGGGTAAGGCAGATGAGTCCGCGTCCATATTTGGCCATAAAATTAACAGCATCAGGAGTGATACATTCAGCGGCCATTAATAAATCGCCTTCGTTTTCCCTATCTTCGTCATCCATTATGATGACCATTTTTCCTATCTGCAAATCTTCAATAATTTCTTCTATTGTATTTAAAGCCATTTTTCAAGTGATTAGTGTTGCGATTTTGGAAGTACTAGAGCTAATAACTCTAGGGAGGTTTGGTTGCCATCTGTTTAGCAACCCAACCTACGATCCTATTAATTATTCTTTAGCCCTAGGTCTTTCCAAATATTTAGAGTAGAGTTTGCTTGATTCATAGTATAAAAATGTAACCCTGGAGCTTCACCATCGAGTAATTGCTGGCATAAATTAGTCACCACCTGATGGCCAAAAGCTCGAATAGCTGATAAATCGTCTTTATAACCCTCCAAACGTTTGCGAATCCAACGCGGAATTTCCGCACCACAAGCATCAGAAAATCTAGCAAGCTGTGTATAATTAATAATAGGCATGATGCCAGGAATGATAGGCACCTCAATATTAAGACGAGTACATTCATCCCGAAACGCAAAATAGGCATCGGCATTATAGAAATATTGGGTAATAGCGGCATTAGCACCAGCCTGTACTTTACGCTGAAAATGTTGCAAATCTAGTTGGGCTGTATGGGCTTGGGGATGAATTTCAGGATATGCTGCTACTTCTATATGAAATAGCTCACCAGTTTCTTTGCGGATAAATGTGACTAATTCGTTAGCATAGTTGAGATCACCAGCATCTTTAGCTCCCATACCAGAAGGTAAATCACCACGCAAAGCAACTAATCGTTTAATATTTTGGGATTTATAGCGATTTAGGATATCTAAAATTTCTTGGTGTTGTGAACCTATGCAGGAAAGGTGTGGTGCGGTTTCAATACCTTGGCTTCTTAGCCAATCTACAGTCGCAAATGTGCGATCTCTAGTAGAACCACCAGCTCCATAAGTGACGGAGAAATAACGTGGCTCAACTTTATTTAGTTTAGCTACCTGGGTTTTAAGTTTTTCTAAACCTTCGGCAGTCTTAGGGGGAAATAATTCAAAGCTAAATATTTGGTGGTTTTTATCTGGCATAAATATATACTATCACTATTTTTGAATTGGCTGTAATTGGCTGTAATTGACTATCTAATTTTGTATGTCACCTAAATCCTGCACGACTTGACAAGCATACCATAGATATACTATAATATTCAACATATCAAATAAATTTTAGGACTCACGATTTTCATGAGTCCCAAAGGGGAAAAAATGTCTGCACGTAAACCAACAGGCAAAATCAATTATGCCAACAATGGAACACCAAACTTGACCAAGCAAGGAGGTGTAGTTCCAGTGATCAAATTTCTAGATAAAATAAAGTTTCATAACATATTCAACAGCATCGTACATCATGAACGTCCACCAAAATCAGAATATCAACTATCTGATGTTGTATTTCTCGTATTAATTGGCCAAATAGTTGGCGGAACAAACATGGCTCAATGCCTCGTAACATGGACCGATGTTGTACTAAGGCGCACTGCTGGCTGGATACGCATTCCTGATCCAACAACTGTTGGACGAATATTTAAAGAATTAAAAGAACGCCACATCAACGAAATGGAATCACTAGTACACAAAATGCGCCAGCAAATATGGGAATACGCCTTCAACACAGGAGTATCACATGTTGCAAGGCTATGCGTTCAATGGATCGATGTCGATTCAACAGTCAAAACAGTATATGGGCACCAAGAAGGAGCCG
>LFCU01000205.1 GCA_001044195.1 Candidatus Achromatium palustre | reverse complement strand
CAGCTAGCTGATCTTTCAGAGTACTATTTTCTTGGCTTGCATGATCACTTGTAAGTGCTTTATTGATAATATCGGCTAGGAGACGAGCTTTGCCAGCCATCATTTCGGCTAATTTTTTTTGGCTAGTTATGGCCTGCCCAATGTGGGTATAGAAATCCTGAATTAGATTTGCAAAGGATTGAAAATTTTCAGGTATGGGTTTTAAACCGCTATCAACCAGTTTGGCAATGGCAACTTTGGTAATAAACTGGCCTTCGCGATATAGATGAAAACTGATATAATCAGTAAAAATTAGATTATTAAGCGATGCCTTGTAGCGGTCGAACTGTTCTTTATTGCCAGTTTTTTTAATACCGTCTAGGTCATTATCGCCAATATTTTTAGCCTCAATAAAGCCAACTGGAATATCCTTTTTAGTCAAGATATAGTCAGGAGCACCACACATTTGACGTTTAGGTTCATTAGTCGCTCGGATAGTTGGCACTAGACTTTCTAACAACTGTTGTAGATCACCTCGAAACGTATGTTCGGTGGCATTGCCTAATCTATATCTTTGATTTAAACTATTAATATATTGGTCTATGTGCATTCTAAATAAATCCATGTAGATTGGGTTGCTGATAAGGCTAACAACCCAACCCACTAAAAATTACCAAAATCTGGGGGTAGCACCAGTAACAGATAGCAGGACATTGGCTATGGTTGTGCCTACTTGATCAGAAAATTGTTTAAATAAATCTTCCTTATAAGTATAGTCTACAATTTTTTCAGCACCGATCTCGTCTCTAGCTACATCGCTGCTATTACTAAAAGCATCGATCAAGCCTAGTTTTTTAGCTTCCAGACCGCTCCAAAATAGACCACTGAATATTTGGGGATTTTTAGGATCAACTTCCTGCAACTTATCTTTTCGACCCTTTTTGACAGCACTAATAAATTGTTGATGCAATTGATCTAAGAGATCCTTCACAAACTGTTTGTCCTGTGCTTTCATAGGAGAAAATGGATCCATCATACCCTTATTAGCACCAGCAGTAAGCAAACGGCGTTCTATTCCAAGATTTTCTAAAGTCTTAACAAATCCAAAACCGTTCATTAACACTCCAATAGATCCAACAATGCTAGACTCGTTAGCATAAATCTTATCAGCCGCCGCTGCAATATAATAAGCCGCAGATGCTCCTAGATCTACGATGACTGCGTATACTGGAATTTTTTTATGTAATTTGCGTAAACGTGTAATCTCGTTATAAACATAACTAGCTTGCACTGGGCTACCACCAGGACTGTTAATACGCAAGATAATACCTTTGGTTTGGGGGTCTTTAAATGCTTTGCGTAGTCCCTTAATGATTTTATCTGCTGAGGCTTTAGAATCGGCTGAAATAATACCTTCTATTGAAACCAGGGAGGAGTGAGGATTGGATTTGATCCAAAATTCTTTGATTTCTTCTGCTAACAGTAAAACTGTTATCAGTGTTAGGTATAATATAGTGATGAATTGAAAAAATACTTTCCAACGTCTAGCGCGACGATTTTCGGTTACAGAGGCTGTTACGACTTTTTCTACTAATTCACGTTCCCAGGATTTTATTTCGCCTTGGGGTTCTTGATCGGATTCGGATTGCTCCCATAGGTTTAGCATATTTTTATACCTATAATATACATTATTTGAAACTAGTCATTCCTGCGAAAGCAGGAATCTATATCTTAACAATCATCTTATGTTTGCTAGGATGGTAGAGGGTTTCGGATAATGTCTAATATTGTTGATTTTATGATCTTGATTCTAGAAATCATATACTATCGTATTTAATATAAAAATTCTAGATAAGGTACAAGGCATGTTACTAATTTTGATGTACCATCGTGTCTATCAAGTCGCTCAGATTTCAAACGCTTTTGAAACCCATTTACGTTTTTTAAGTGATCATTATCCGTTAGTATTACCAGGAGATGATTTACCATCTTCAGAACTTGCGATATGTTTAACCTTTGATGATGCTACTGTAGATTTTTATCATTTGGTCTTTCCATTATTGCAAAAATTTTCAAAACAAGCTATATTAGCTATCCCAACTGCATGGGTTGCAGACCATATTGCCGTTCCTATACAAGAGCGTCTTGCTTTACAAGAAATGGCAGCCAAACACTATCAAACCTCAACATCAGCAGGTCTATGTTCTTGGGAAGAAATATACCAAATGCATACAAGTGGCTACGTACATTGTGCAGCTCATGGTCATAAGCATTTAAATATGAGTGCATTGCCATCTGCCAATATAATCCAAGAGCTTGAATACTCTAAATCTATTCTACATCAAAAGTTAGGACAGCTCCCTACAACTTATGTCTATCCTTATGGACGTACTAATCATAAGGTACAGTCTCAAGTAACTCAATATTATCCGTATGCTATGCGCATTGGTGCAGCGGTTAATGCAAATTGGGCTGGAAATAAGGGTTTACTATATAGAGTAGATGCTGAAAAGTTTTGGCCTTTTGGTAAATTATGGTCTTATACAGAAACTATGCGTTGGCATTTTAAATATTTTATCAATAGGTTACGGAATAAATAGACAGTATCTGAAATTTTTATAAATTCCGGCTTGGGATATATGTCATATTTTGGTAATGCTACCCTTGCAAAATCTTAAACTATAATTTAAAATAGGCAAGTCTTAAAAAAAACACAATAGGGTATTACTATGGGAATGTCAGTTTTTATATTTTTAGGTTTAGTCTTACTAATAGTCTTCATGATGATCAAAGTCGTACCTCAAGGTATGGAATACACTGTAGAACGTTTTGGACGCTATACTCACACCTTAGTACCTGGTTTACATTTTATCTGGCCGATAATGGACCAAATTGGTTACCGGCAAAATATGAAAGAACAGGTCTTAGATGTCCCATCGCAAGAGATCATTAGCCGTGACAATGCGATGGTACGAGTAGATGGCGTGGTATTCTTTCAAATCTTAGATGCCGCTAAGGCTTCTTATGAGGTCAATGCTCTTGAATATGCCATCCTAAACCTAGTGATGACCAATATTCGTACCGTAATGGGATCAATGAACCTAGACGACGTACTCTCAGAACGCGATCAGATTAATGCTAAATTACTTCACGTAGTAGATGAGGCTACGAATCCTTGGGGAGTCAAAGTTACTCGTATTGAAATCAAAGATATTACTCCGCCTCGCGATCTAGTAGATGCTATGGCACGTCAAATGAAAGCCGAACGTGACAAACGCGCCAATATTTTAGATGCTGAAGGCTTCCGCCAAGCCGCTATTCTCAAATCCGAAGGCGAAAAACAATCCAGTATATTAAAGGCTGAAGGGCAGCGCGAAAGTGCGTTCCGTATTGCTGAAGCGAGAGAAAGAGAAGCCGAAGCTGAGGCCAAGGCTACAATGATGGTATCTCAAGCCATCGCTAAAGGAAATGTTACTGCTATTAATTACTTCGTAGCCCTAAAATATACTGAGGCGTTAAAAGAGATCGCCGCTGCTAAAAATCAAAAAGTTATTATGCTCCCCCTAGAAGCCAGCAATCTTATTGGTTCGGTGGCTGGAATTGGAGAGATTGCCAAACAAGTATTTAAAAAAGACGAGACTAGCGTATGATGGAAACCTCTATGTGGTTTGCAGAATTTGATGTGTGGCACTGGTTGAGCTTAAGTGCCATCTTGATCATCCTAGAAATACTAATGCCTGGGGTATTTTTATTATGGATTGGTCTAGCTGCAGCCTTGGTGGGTGTTATCGTCTATTTTGTCCCTAATTTAGCTTGGGAAAGCCAAATATTCGCCTTTGCGGTCTTAAGCATCATTGCCATTGTGACGCAATATTTTTGGCTACGTTACCATCCTATCCAAACTACTAATTCAACTCTTAATCGGCGTGGTAGTCGTTATCTAGGCAAGACGTTTATCCTTGAAAAGCCCATAGTCAATGGAACAGGGAAGCTAACTATAGATGATACTATTTGGAAAGTTCAGGGGGATGATTGTCCTGCTGGTACTAAAGTAATAGTAAAGGAGATAGATGTAACGGTATTAGTAGTAGAAAGTAAAAATATTCCAGAATCTGTTACGAAACCAGCCGATTTGGCTCCCAAAATGTAACAGATAAATCAATATTATGAACTAGCCTGCGATAACCATACAGGTATTCTGCTAAGGATTTAGGATTTTTTATCTTGTGCATTTATAAATAACATATTGAAATTTAATGATAATTTTATCTTGATAGCAAGTCATCAAAACGATTTTTAAGTGCCCCAATCTATTAAAAGCCAGGTAGGGTGGGCAAACGGCTGTATCGTTTGCCCACGCAAAATAAACAATTTTAACAATTCCGCGTAGGCACGATGATGCCGTGCCCACCCTACCTGGCTGAACATAAATATCATTATTCTTCAAGCCGAACGTTTAACGCTAGTAACATAAACGATTTAAGGACAATGGTGCAACGAGCACATAAAGCTGGTATTACAAGCAAGGCTATAGCCGAAATATTTAGTCTGGGATTTGGAAATGTAAAAAGATATTAACAGATAAATTACTAAAGTAAATGCTACAAAAAATAAACCAATTAAAAAACCACCAAGGTTTCAGAAAATACTTTGCCAATACCTCATGGCTAATGGGTGAACGCATCCTACGCATGGTAGTGACACTGTTTGTAGGTGTTTATGTTGCCCGTTATTTAGGTCCAGAACGCTTTGGTTTATTGAGTTATGCCAATAGTTTTGTCGGTTTATTTCTCGCTTTAGCTACTTTAGGTTTAAATGGAATTGTGGTACGTGAATTGGTCAAATCGCCTGAGCGTAGGAATGAATTATTAGGTACGGCTTTTGGTTTAAAAATAATTGGTGCTATCCTAATGTGGTTGGTTATATTGACTGCTATTCCTTTAACAAGTAATGATATACAAACCAATACTTTAATTGCCATCATTGCTGTTACTGCTATTTTTCAAGCCTTTAATGTGATTGATTTCAATTATCAAGCAGAAGTAAAGTCTAAGTATGTGGTTCATGCGAAATTAATTCAACTTGTTATTTCTTCTATTGTCAAGTTAGTATTAATTTTTATTGAAGCTCCATTGATTTGGTTTGCTTGTATTTATTGCTTGGATACAATTGTTTTAGCAGCGGGTTTAACAGTGATGTATTTGCATCATAGTGAAAGCATTTGGATTTGGCGGTGGAAATGGCAAGTAGCAGAGGAACTATTAAGAGACAGTTGGCCATTAATTTTATCAGGAATGGTTATATCGATTTATATGAAAATTGATCAGGTGATGATAAAAGAAATGTTAGGCGCAGAACAAGTAGGTTTGTATGCTGCTGCTGTTAGATTAAGTGAGGCTTGGTATTTTATACCAATGGCAATATCAACCTCTCTTTTTCCTGCAATTATTAGTGCCAAAAAGCAAAGTGAAGAACTATATTATCAACGATTACAAAAACTATATGATTTAATGGTATGGGTGGCTATTGCTATTGCTTTGCCAACTACTTTTTTAGCACCTTGGATAATAGAAGAACTGCTGTATGGTGAAGCGTATATAGGTGCTGCGAATGTGTTGAGTATTCATATTTGGACTGGGATTTTTGTAGGGTTGGCTTTTTCTAGTGGAAGGTGGCTACTTGCTGAAAATTATCAAATATATTCTTTTTATAGATATTTAGTAGGAGCAATTATAAATGTGGTTCTCAATTATTTTTTGATAAAAAAATTAGGGATAATTGGATCCGCATGGGCAACTTTGTTATCCTATATGGTAGCTTCATATTTAATGGATTATTTTTTTTGCAGAATGAAAAAAAACTTTTATATGAAAACTTCTTCTATTTTATTTAAATATAATGAAAAAATTAGATATAAAGCAAGTAGTAGATAATAATTTATGTCATAGTTGTGGTGCTTGCGTTCCTATTTGTCATGTTAATGCCATTTCATTTTTACAAAATAATATTGGACAATACTTACCATCAATTGACTATGACATATGTACAATATGTTGCACGCTTTGTTATAAAGTTTGTCCTGGTATAAATATAAATGAAAAATCTGTCGAATATTTATCAAATTTAAATGACCCTTTTTTAGGGGATACTTTTAATACTTTAATTGGCAGAGCAAATGATCCGGAAATTTTTCATAATGCTCAAAGTGGTGGTTTGGTCACTCAAACACTTATTTATTTAATGAAGAAAAAAGAAATTAGAGGAGCTTTAGTCGTACAGGGAATATCAATTGATGACAAATACACAACAAATGCCTATATAGCCACTACTCCTGATGAAATTATAAATTCTCAGCACTCAAAATATATTCCTACAAATTTATTAGTTATAGCGAAAAAAATTGAAAAGCTAGATTATCCAATTGCAGTAGTTGGTTTATCATGTCATATTCATGGGCTTGATAATTTAATTAATAAAAACAATAGATTAATTAAGAATTTAAAATCAAATATTAAGTATAAGTTTGGTTTGATTTGTGATGGACTTTTTACTTATGCAGCTATTGATTATTTTGAAAACAAGTCAAAAATTACTAAAATTTATGACTTAATATTTAGGGATAAACATAATAACAATTATATTGATGCTTATACAAATATAAAAGGTAGGACAAATAATTATCTTTTAAAAAATAATCATCGTTTTCAATTAAAAGAAATCATAAAACCTCCTCGATGTAGAATTTGTTTTGATAAAATGAATATATTTGCAGATATTTCTTTCGGAGATCCTTGGGGTATAGAGGGTTATGATAAAAAATTAGGAGATTCGTTAATAATAACTAGAAATAAAAAAGGTAATCATCTAATTGATAAGATGTTAAAAGATGGAGCTATTACCGCAAAAATTGTTTCATATAGTGAAGCTGTTAATGGCCAAAAAATTAATTTTAAAAAAAGTGAAGTATTACATTTTACGGAAGCGTATAAATCTTTAGGATTTAAAATACCATTCGTTAATGAAATGATTATTAAGGAAAATAATATTAATATCAATGCAAATAATAAATTTAAGGCTCAAAAGTATATAAGCACTTTTCTTGAATTAAATAAAAAAGATAGAAAGAAAATAATCAAATATATTGAAAAAAAAATATCATTTAATTTAATTAGAAATAAAATAAAATACATTATAAACAAATTGTTACGGATTATATATGAAAAACATTGAGATCAAAGGTACACAGTTTCATAACAAAGGAGCAGAATTGATGCTGTTATCCATACTTCATTATTTTCGTTCCAAGAATAGTAAACATAAATTCACAATATCACCAATTTATGATGGTTGTGTATATGACCATTATGCACAATTAAATTTACAACAAAAAATATGGCTGAGATACAAAGGTATTCAATGGGGTATGTTAGGTTCTTTTGTACCTAAAAAAATTAGAAAAATGTATGGGCTGGTTTTAGATAAGGAAATCGATGCTATTTTAGATGCTTCTGGATTTGCTTACAGTAGTCAATGGGGAAATGAGCCAACTAAAATAATGGCTTCTTATACAAAAAAATGGAAAAAAGAAGGTAAAACGATAATTTTAATGCCTCAAGCGTTTGGTCCTTTTAAAAATAAGCAAATTACAAAATATATGCAAATTATTATAGAAAATTGTGATCTTATTTATGCAAGAGAGCAAAACTCGTATGAAAATTTAATATCTATATCAGGTGAGAAAGAATATATAAAAATAGCCCCAGATTTTACAATCTTGCTTGATGGACAATTACCTGATTATTTTGATGCTAGTATACATCAAGTTTGTATTGTTCCCAATATGAGGATGATTGATAAAACAAACTTTACAAGTGATGAATATATTAACTTTATGCTTAAAATCATAAAATTGTTAAAATCAAATAATTTAAATCCTTTTTTTTTAATTCAGGGAGGAAATGAAGATTTATTTGTAACGAAAAAAATTTGTAGTGAATGTAAAGAAATTATTCCTATTTTTAATGAAAATAACCCAATTTATATAAAAGGTATTATAAAGTATTCAAAAGGATTGGTTGGTTCCAGATTTCATAGTTTAGCCAGTGGGTTGTATTCAGGGATTCCAACATTGGGAACGGGATGGAGTCATAAATATGATATGCTTTTTAAAAATTTTCAATTTTCCGAGGGTTTGATAGATATTAAATCAACTGCACTTGAAAATAAACTTGAATATATAATTGATAAAAACATGTCAAACGATCTATCGTTAAAACTAACAAAAATATCTAAAAAACAGACTTATGACGTTAATAATATGTTTATGGAAATAGAGGATATTCTTAATATATGAATATATTACATATAATTGGGGGCGATTTAAATGGTGGTGCAGCAAGAGGAGCTTACTGGCTTCATCTTGGTTTAAAAAAGCTAGAAGTTGATAGTAAAATATTCACAAATTCTAAAATCACTTTGGATGATGATAGTGTAATAACAACTATAAAAACTAAAAAAGATAAAGCTTTTAACATCGTTAGAGCACAATTGGATAATCTTTTGTTAATGTTTTATAACCAAAAAAAACGGATTATATTTAGCAGTGGAGTATTTGGAATAGATTTTACAAAAACCAAAGAATACAAAGAAGCTGATATTATTCATCTACATTGGATAAATGCTGGGTTTGTTAATATTAAACATCTAAAAAAAATAGATAAGCCAATAATTTGGACAATGAGAGACATGTGGCCTTTAACGGGTGGTTGCCATTTCTCCATAGATTGTGATAGGTATAAAGTCGGTTGTGGTTATTGTCAGCAATTAAAAAGTAACTCATCCTTTGACTTATCCAAAATGGTAGTTAATCGAAAGAAAAAATATATACCTAAATCTATAAAGTTAGTTGGTATTAGCAATTGGCTTACTGAATGTGCAAAAGAAAGTTTTGTTTTTAAAAATTTTGATATTACAACAATCCATAATAACATTAATGCAAATGATTTTAAGCCAATACAAAAAAGTATTGCAAGGGATATATTAGGACTGCCACAAAATAAAAAAATAATTTTAGCTGGCGCTCAAAATTTCGATTTTTACAAAGGATTTGACAAATTATTAGCAGCCTATAACAAGTTATCAAAAGACTATTTTTTGTTATTTTTTGGTAATATTGATAATCGACTTGTTAATAAACTTGGATTTGAATATAAAAGCTTAGGTTTTTTAGCCGATATTGTTTCCATGCGATTAGCTTATTCAAGTGCAGATATATTTGTAGCCCCATCTTTAATAGATGCTTTTGGTAAAACATTGGCTGAATCTATGTCATGTAAGACACCCGTTGTTTGTTTTGATGCAACAGGTCCCAAAGATATTGTGACACACAAAAAAGATGGATATAAAGCAAAACCATTTGATAGTGATGACCTAGTAAAAGGTATTGAATGGATTTTAGAAAATGAAGAACGTTATCAAGAATTATGTTCTGCCGCTAGAGAAAAAGTCGTCACCAAATTTGATTCCAAAAAAGTTGCCAAACAATATATAGAACTTTATCAATCTTTGGTGTGATAGACAAAAAAACCTTAAAAATAATGCGTTTAAAATACAAATCGCAAATCAATTTAGGGCACTATCTTTATCTTCAACATTTTTACAATACAAAGGTTTGTAAACGATAAATATGTTAATTTACAGTTATGAATGTTCTGCCAGGTAAATTTTTAATTACAGCCATGTAGGGTGGGCAAACGTCTGTATCGTTTGCCCACGCAAAATAAACAATTTTAACAATTCCGCGTAGGCACGATGATGCCGTGCCCACCCTACCTGGCTAAAAGCACATGTTAGCACAAAGAATGGACAATGGACTATCAAGGGATTCATTGATATATTCCAAAATATTTATACAATTTCTGCCGATACAAAAATCGTATCAAAAATACTTGAAATTCACCTTTTCCCCAAAATAATGGAATTTGCGCAAAAGTATAAATACAAAATAGTTCTTGCAGAGCATCAAAATTACTATCCAGACTAAATCAGAAAACGAAGACCTAAAATTTGCTGTTGACTTTAAAACAACTTACCGAATTCCAGACAAACCATATCTTTGTAATGGATTTACGCTTGGCTCTCATGGTAAATATTTTGAAGATCGTACAAGCACAAAAAATATTCAATTTCCATACGGATCGTATTCAGGGCATTTCTGCTTGGGAATTATTTATAACCGCACAGATGGAACAACCATTGATGAAATCAAGAAATATAATATAGGCGAACTTCATTCTATCGCTTCTGTTGTAAGGAATTTTCAATTTTTTGTTGCAGAAAAATGGAAAATTGCCAGCGATAAGAGTGGCAGCGGAAATACTGCAAACATAGGTAGCATCAATAATATAGATGATATTCTTAATGAAAACGGCATGTTTACAAGATTGGGGGAATCCTGGTTTGATGATTACTGGATGAACTACAACAAAATTATAGTTTCAGATGGACAAAGTGGGACAAAAAAGATTACTTCACTAGAAGACTTTGTTCGCTATCGCAAGGGTGATATGTCGAAAATCATTCCAAAAAACAACAAAGCACCCTGAAAGATCAAGAAATGAAAGTAAATGTGCCTCCAATCAAATCACAAGGGATAAAGACAAAACTTGTTCCTTGGATACACAGCATTATTCCGCATAATTTTAAAGGATTATGGGTAGAGCCATTTATGGGAACAGGAGTTGTTGCTTTTAATATCTCCCCTAGCAATGCTTTATTATGTGATACGAACCCGCATGTGATAAATTTTTATAAAGCTATCGCTTCTGGAGATATTACATCAGAAATGGTTCGTGACTTTTTAAATAGAGAAGGTGCAAACTTATTAAGCAAAGGTGAAACCCGCTATTACGAGATAAGAGATCGCTTTAACAAAAATCATCAGCCTTTGGATTTTTTATTTCTTAATAGGGCCGGTTTTAATGGCATGATTCGCTTTAATCGTAAAGGAGAATTCAATATTCCCTTTTGTCGTAAACCTCAAAGGTTTGCTCAGTCTTATGTTACAAAAATTGTAAATCAGGTTTCTTTTGTTGAACGATTGCTAAAGATAAAAGCTTTTACTTTTAAGTGTCAAACATTTGAAAAAACTATAATAGAAGCAGGAAACAGTGACATTATTTACTGTGATCCTCCATACATTGACAGGCATGTTGATTATTACAATGGTTGGGATGGCGACCATGAAAAAAATTTATATATGTTATTATCAAACACGCCAAGTAAATTTATTTTGTCTACATGGCATCACAATGATTTTAGAAAAAATGAGTATATAGATTTACTGTGGAGTGATTTTAACATTCTAACCCGTAAACATTTTTATCATGTTGGAGCTAGTGAAGATAATCGCAACCCCATGATAGAAGCAATTGTCACTAACTATGATATATCGCTTTATAAATATAAAGAATCAGCTAAACAAACACAATTGATGTTGTTCGATAAGCGCGTAGCCAGTT
>LFCU01000202.1 GCA_001044195.1 Candidatus Achromatium palustre | reverse complement strand
GATGACAATCAAGATAATATCAAAGCAGACGAACCATTTTCGTTTTCATTAGACCAGGATGATAAGCAAGACAATACTGTTGCAAAAGAAGCTTCAACAGCAGGACCATTTAACTTTACATTAAATGCCACAACTAACCAAAATTCACAGGAATCTGTGGATGACCTAGATTCAGAAATTCTAGAAATATTTTTAGAAGAAGCTCGAGAAGCCGAAGCTCAATTACAAGAATCATTTAAACAATGGCAAGCTGATCATAGCGATAGCGAAGCAATGACTGCGGTACGCCGTGCTTTTCACACCCTCAAAGGTAGCGGACGCATGGCAGGAGCTATGGAAATCGGCGAATTTTCTTGGATCATAGAAAATTTACTAAATCGCCTCCTTGATGAAACGATATCGCTCTCAGATAACCTACTTAAATTTCTTGAACATGTTATCGAAGTACTGCCCACACTAATCGATGCCCAAGAGCAAAAGCGTGGTCCTGTAATTAATCTTAAAGAAGTCGAGTATCAAGCTGATATATTTTTAGGTAAAGTCGAAGTGCCAGCACCTAGTGCAGCTTCAACGTCTAGTGCAACTTCAACACCTACGACGGCAGATAATGCAACAGATACCCTTACTGCTATTACGACAGAAATAGTATCCAGTCCATCTAATGAATCAGCTCGAGAATCACTAGATGAATCACATAGCGAAGCATCTAGTGACTCAACACAAACTGAAATTCATAATGCAAACCTTGATACTCCATCCCAAACTGCAGATACAATTGCATTTGAGTCTGCATTTGAGGATTTAACATTACGCCACATATTTGAATTAGAAGCCCAACAACATCTAAAAGTAATCAATAACTTTATTGATACTTGCAAAGCCAACCCTGTACCCTGGGCTTTTGATGAACAACTATCCCGTGCCTTTCATACCCTGTCCGGCAGTGCCCACATGGCCGGCATTCCAGCAATCGCACGTTTAGCTAAAGCCTTAGAACGCAAAGCAGTTGATCTATTAAATAACAACATTGGTGCTGACAATCGCTTCCTAAATTTAACTATAGAAGGTGCTAATAGCATCGAAAACATCATCCAAACCTTAGAACATGGTGAACAGATGATGCCAGATACTAGTGCATTGGTAGAACGTGTTACTGCTTATACCATTCCAGAACCTGCATCTACAGATAAATCAGATGTTGGAAATAATTTTAATGAAGATTTCAAGTTTGATACTAATTTTGATTTCAATCAAAGCTCAGAGGCTACACCATCAGCTACTACGCCAGAAAACTCAAAAGATCCTTTTGATATCCAAATAGACACATCCTTTTTATTGGACACGCCGTTAGATACTAAAAGTTCAGAGTCTACTATAGAAACTAAACCAGATTTAACTACAGAGACGACTCAAGCTAGTTCAGAAACTACGATAGAAACTGCTATAGAAGAAGAATTTGACGAACTTACAGGAGACGAAGAAGCTAGAGCAGCTTTTCTGGAAGAGGCACAAGACCAATTAGATACACTTAATACTCAATTTCAAGAATGGGTAACAGAACCTGACAATACGGCATCTTTTAAAGAAATTATGCGTGTCTTACATACCATAAAAGGTTCGGCACGCATGGTCGATATCTATGCCATTGGAACCTTGACTCATAACTTAGAAACATTGCTAGGAGATGTAACTCCGGAAACACTCAATACGCATCCTACAATTTTAAATTTAGCACAACGGACCGTCGACAGCATAACTGAACAAGTCCACCAAGTAGAAGAAGGTGGTCCTGTAGCTCATTCTAAAGCCCTGCTGCACGAATTAGAAAAAACTAATGCCATAGTAAAAGGCCAACCCGTTCCTGAAACACTGCCTACAACAGCTCCAGCTCCTGTTGAAACAACTATAAACCCAAGTGAAATCACCGAAGAATTTGAAACTATAGAAGGCGAACAAGAGTTACAAGAAATATTCCTAGAAGAGGCTAAAGGCTACTCAGAACAGCTTGATGAAAAATTACAAGAATGGATTGCCAATCCTAATGATTTTACATTAGCCGCCCATATAAAACGTACTTTACACACTCTAAAAGGTGGGGCTAGACTTGCTGGAATCCAATCTATTGGTACCCTCAGTCATACCTTAGAAACCTTATTGGATGGTCTTAATCCTGAGATTATTAGCTCCAAGACTGATCTGCTTGCTCTAGCACGACGAGCCGCTGATTTCATGGCTGAACAATTAGATCAAGTAGAAAAAAATGTCCCAGTTGCTTATGGAAAATCCATAGTTCATGAGCTAGAAAGTAATTATGCCCAATTAACTGGAAAAGCACTCCCAGATACTCCAGTACCTCCAACACCAAAACCAACACCAAAACCATCACCAATAGGTAATGGAAACGAGGATAAACCTGGTAAACCACCACGCCCAACAGAAAAAGTCCAACCTGTAAAAGTCCAACCGGATTTACTGAATCGACTAATTAGTAACTCTGGAGAGATTAACATCTATCGGGCACGATTAGAAGAACACAACACAGCATCTAAAAACCACATCGAAGAACTAAACCGTACCGTTACTAGACTCAATGTCCAATTACGCAACATGACATTAGAAACGGAAGCTCAAATTCGTTTTCGTAAAGGCAACGCCGAAGAAACCTCCGAAGCCTCCGAAAACCCACAAAAAGAATTAGACCCATTAGAATTAGACCGCTTTTCCAAACTCCAACTTCTATCGCGTTCACTCACTGAAACCGCAAATGACCTGGTCAATATTCGTCTCGATTTAGAAGAACAACGCAAAGAAATTGACACCCTGCTAATACAGCATGAACGTCTTTCTAACGACCTCCAAGATGGACTGCTACGCACTCGCATGGTCCCATTCTCCCAAATGGTATCCAAATTAAGCCGCTTAGTACGCAAAACTGCTGATTCGGTAGGGAAAAAAGCAGAATTAAAAGTAGAAGGTGCCGAAGGCGAAATGGACCGCAACATCCTAGAACGCATAGTTGCTCCTATGGAGCATATTCTACGTAATGCGGTAGGACATGGCATCGAAACGCCCCAAAAACGGCGCGAAGCTGGTAAAAATGAAAAAGGTACCATTACTATCACTATAGATAGAGAAGGCAACGATGTTTTAATTACCATAGCTGATGATGGTGCTGGATTAAATCTACCTGCCATTCGTAAACGTGCTATCGAAAATGGATTGCTCCAACCTAATGCACATATGGAAGATAAAAATTTGATGCAGCTTATCCTAGAACCTGGTTTTAGTACAGCCCAGCAAGTAACTCAGCTTTCAGGACGTGGTGTAGGTACAGATGTCGCAGTCAGCGAAGTAAAACAACTTGGCGGTTCTTTAGAGATTAGTTCACGTACTGGACTTGGTACCAGTTTTTTGATTCGCCTACCCTTTACATTAGCACTGACTCAAGCCTCATTAGTAAGCTTAGGAGATGATGTATTTGCCTTACCACAATCCACTATAATGGGTATAGCAGGTCTAGAAGAAGAAGTACTACACGCTTGCTATAAAAACGACCAACCAAGCTACAAATATTTAGATAATAACGTCTATCCAATACGTTATTTAGGTGATTTATTAGGAACCACATCTGAACAACCTATGAAAGGTTCACGCCTATATCCACATTTATTTATACAGTCTGGAGAACATCGTTTAGGAATTCAAGTAGATCAGGTAATTGGCCAAAGCCAGATTGTTATGAAATCTGTAGGGCCACAATTGTCTACAGTACGTTGGATCAGCGGTGGAACAATCTTACCCAATGGACGTGTAGTACTAATATTAGATGCCTCAGCTTTACTACGCATGGATGTAGTAAAAACTGCTAGCACCGTTGCTGCTAAAAAGACTAAAGAGGAATTGCCACCTTTAGTAATGGTAGTTGACGACTCAGTTACGGTACGCAGAATAACTGAGAGACTCCTAACCAAACGATTTAATATGCGAGTAGTTCTAGCTAAAGATGGTCAAGATGCATTGCTAAAATTACAAGATCATTCTCCAGATGTAATGTTGCTTGATTTTGAAATGCCCAACATGAATGGGCAACAATTGACTGAACAAATACGAGGTTCCAAAGAACCAAGGATTAAAAAGCTGCCTATAATCATGATTACATCTCGTACCGGAGCCAAACATCAAGAAATGGCACGTGCATCAGGAGTAAATCGCTATCTTGGTAAGCCATATGATCCTGATGATTTGATGAAAAATATCCATGAAGTGATTTCGGAATTTGCAATGACTGATATGGAGGATTAGGTATGCAACAAAACAAGATAACAATGCATGACCAAATTCGTAGTGTTTTAATTCCAGTAGGACAATTTGCTAACCAAAAATATAAATATATCTTGTTGCCTAATCTAGCTGTGGCTAAAATTATGCCATATCAAGAACCATCAACTAACACTAATCAGGAAAATAAAACATTAGTTAAAATTGTACCCTATCAGCATCCACAGCTTCAAAATAAAGAAATTCCAGATTGGTTTTTAGGCCAACTTAACTGGCGAGGTCTCATAGTACCTGTAATTGACTGGGAACGTTTAGTAGAACAAAAAACATTTAATTATCAAAATCTTAGAACCCGTATAGCTATAATATATACACTTAATGGCAATCATGCTATACCTTATATAGGCATATTTAGCCCTGGAGCCGGACAATTAGTGAATCTTCATACTAATATATTATTTGAAGACACTAGCAATCCAATAGATTCACCTATGGTAAAGGCCACCACTAAAGTTGCCGTTTTTAATCCTGAGGATAAAAAAAATGAGCGGCTTAGTGCTTGGATTCCAAACTTAGACGAATTAGAGCGTCAAGTGACAGCTATTATGATACATCCTTAAAATTATAGTAGTATTTATATTGAATTATGCAATAACATACTTCGAAAAAATTTTTCATCATAACTCTTGAAAAACTAAATTCCGATTCCACATTCGTGATTAAGTAACTTTTTTACTTCCGTTCATCTAGATTATTACTCCTAAATTACTTTACTACTCAATTTATGGAGGTGTATATGTTTGGAAGCCTTACCAACTTTGAAGGCGGATTGTTTGATGATTTCCGGCGTATGCATAAGGAACTTGATCATGCCTTTGGGTATATGAACTGGCCAACAGCTATCCGCTCCGTTGCCAGAGGCTCTTTTCCGCCAATTAATGTTGGTGCTACTCCAGAACAAGTTGATGTCTATCTATTTGCAGCAGGACTAGATCCTAAAACATTAGATATATCAATTCAACAAAATCTTTTAACCATTGCTGGAACACGCCAAATAACAACGCAAGACCAAGTAGTATATTATCGTAACGAACGTTTTAGCGGAGAATTTCGGCGAGTTATTTCGTTACCAGATGATGTTGATTCTAATAAAGTAGACGCTAAATATCGGGATGGTATTTTGCATATAACCATTCGCCGTCAAGAAGCTAGTCAACCTCGGCGTATCGAGATTAAATAATCTGGAGGATTTAGACATTATGAGCCAGCAAACATCTAATGCAACTAATCCACAGGCTAAATCTAAAGCCTTGAATCCTTGGGAACATGACGATTTGGCTTTGAGACCTCCGGTCAATATCTTTGAGGATACTAATGGAATTATATTAGAATCTGATATTCCCGGAGTATCGAGAGAAAATCTTACTATTCAAGTAGATAAAGGAAGATTACTGGTTGAAGGTAAGACGCATATAGATATACCCCAAAATTTGGAGCCACTGTATGCAGACATCCGCTCCAATCGTTATCAGTTCAGCTTTGCGTTGAGTAATGAACTAGATACGGGCAAGATCCAAGCCAATTTAAAAGATGGGGTATTGGAGCTGCGTATACCAAAACGAGTTGAATTGCAACCTCGTAAAATAGAGGTACAAGTCAGTTAATATACAGCATCCTTCTTCATTGGTAGCAAGCAAGTAGGGTACGCAATGCGCGTACAGCCTATACTCAAAAGTTGCCCGACAATCGTATGTTGAGTTGCTAAATCAGCAACCCAACATACGATGCTATTTTTAGGAATGTGCGATTACGCTGTGGCTAATCGCACCTACAGACTGGTTCATGATATTATTAAATAACCTTGTCTCAGCCATCTTTTTATAACTCGATCTGCTGTTTTGAAAGCTGGCATTCCTTTATATTCTCCACCTACTACCTGGGCATTAGTATCAGTCGTTGTCAAAAAACTATCTAAAGTAGCCAAAAAATCATTTATAGCTGCTTGCGATGGTGCAAATACCTGATTAATAACCTCTAGTTGCTTAGGATTAATAAGTTTTTTGCCAGTATAGCCAAACGATTGTGCTAAAATTGCTTCTAAACGGGCGGCTTCTGGATCATTAAAACGTGCTGAAACCCCATCAAACAGATCCAAATGATAGCGTTTAGCAGTAATCGCAATTGTACCCAAAATTTGTTGTAAGAGTTGACTTTCACAGGTAGATACACGATCCACTTCTAAATCAGTTGAAAGATCGCCTACTCCTATGCCCAAGGCATCGCGTCCTGGTCTCAAGACTCGTGCCACATCGTCAATCGCAAATAGCCCTTTTAAAGTTTCAATGGTAACAATATAGGCTTTATCTTCACCAATAATGCGCATCAGGCGCAAGATCTCGGGTGCGGATTCGCCTTTGGGTAATGTCACCGAATCTAAAGGGACGTTGGCAATTGCTGCAAGATCTTGCTCTAATTCCTCTGGAGTTCCACAGTTGATACGCACACAGTATTCAACTGGCCAGGGTTTTGGGGGGATATGAGCCAAAGCATCACGTGCTTCTTGTTTTCGATCTGCTGGAACACTATCTTCTAAATCCCAAATAAAGCCATCGGCTAGAACCTCACCATTACCAATCTTTTCTAAGAATCTTAATTTATTTAATGGTACAAATAGATGGGAACGGCGTTTAAATTCAGTATAATATTCACTACTTGCGCAATATTGAAACAGATATTCGTAAGTACTATGAGAGATAGAAAATGGATCTGTATATAGATCTGACTTAAGTGTTGGTTTAGTCGTCACAATGGTATTCCTAAAAAGTTTTAGATTTGCAATTTGTTTCCTGTTTCTTAAGATAATTTTAGTGCATTTATTATGCTATGCTGCAATAAATTGCATGAGTTATTGACTACAGACAAAGAAACTGCCTTAATTAAGAACCAGAAGTTTTTTGAATTGATAAAGACCAGTAATGGCGATAGAGACGCAGAGCATTGCGTAAACACATTGCAACAGTTAAGGTTCCAACTCGGGGGATAAAACAGCGAGCTTGTTCTTGCGCTTGTTGAGTAAAATTTTGAATATGTGAAAAATTCAGGCAAATAGGATGGCCATGCAGTTCTTTAGCAGTTATTTTGAGAAAATCTCGGTTAGGGACACCAGTAATTATTATATCTGATGTTGCAAGGGCCTGTTCTCTACTAATAGTTGGTGTAATTGGTGATGGAAGATTATTAATATCTATAGTATCTATAGTATCTATAGTATCTATAGTATCTATAGAAGTAGAGCTAGCACTAATTATTATACCACCATAAATATCAAAAGAATAAACAGTCCCACCATCATTACTTAACATATAAGCTAGAGGTCTACCCACGACCTCAGATCGATTAAAGACACTAATAGTACATCCTTGAAACGGCAACATTGTATTGCTATAACTATCAATAGATGTGAGTAATTTTATGATAGCTAAAGGCGTACATGGCAAAATAGCTTTGAGCGTTTGTTCAGTATCAACATACCTTTCATTAGCATAAAGTTTTCGTAACCAATAGGTATTTAAACCTTCAACATCCTTTTGCCAAGAAACAACATCACGCAGTTCTGTATCATGGTGATCACCAAATATTGGGTAATATACAAATATTCCATGAATATTAGGATCACTATTAGCAGCTTCTAGTTTTTCATAAACAGAATACTGGTCAACTTTTATTAATTGGAAATTAATCCCAACGTCTTCACAACCTTTTTGCGTATAATGAGCATAGGTTTCAGAAGCACGATCACCAGCCATAAGAAAACCAGCAATGGTAATTTCGTAATTATGTTTGATAATATTCTGCTTAATTTCTATACGAGTTTGTGCTGCAAGTGTATCTGGCTCTAGTATTTGCATATTGTTTTCTATAGGTTTGATAATTTATCATAGCAGCATAGGTTGGATTGCACAACCGCTCCTAGAAATCATATACTATCGTATAACTGTATATAAAAACTAAGTT
>LFCU01000254.1 GCA_001044195.1 Candidatus Achromatium palustre | reverse complement strand
AAGATCTGTTGATTTTTGGTTAGCAGTTCTACAAATTTCTATAAAATTGTGACCTCAATAAAACTATTAAACACTATAAGAGTATTAACTAAATTGGATAGTAGCAGTATTGACCTTCCAGGTTCAGAAATCGCAACCATTGATTTTGCAGATGAGATATTATGCATCCAGTTTTCTAAAGCCTTTATCATTCGTACAATGGCAGGCTCAATAGAGCGCACTCGTTGGTGGCAAAGAGGCAAGCTAATCTTTACCAATGCCGAAATGCTTAGTGCTTTCCATACTGGCAGTCCCTTAATCTGTACAGGTGGCGATGTAACAGAAAATCTTTACACTTTTCGGGATATGATCCCAATTCCGTTTGCAGGTCGTGGTCAAATTCGCTGTGTATTAAGATTTAAAGATCAAGACCAAACGCTACAGGCCATAGCTCAAGGAGTACGTTTAGAGATGGAAGATGTAGCTAAATATATCGAGCATATTCGAGATCATAAATAATGCCATGTAGATTATAAATATCTAAAAAGATAATCATGCTCAAAAGCAACTTTCGTGAATGGTCTAAATTAGCTTTAGAAAAAACTTTTAATCTACGCCAAGTATGGGTCTTAGCAGATTTAGAGGCTTGGATCAATCAAGCCGAAATGCAACCAATTGCACAGTATGAATTGCAATTACTCCAAAAATGGCAACGCAAATTACTATATAGAGGGGATGATTGGAACGAAATTGAACTAATCGAACAATTTATTGCTCCCATCTTGGCTTTAATAGATTTTGATACTGAAGAATTTGGATTATTTGTAGAACGACCTATTACCGCAATTATAGATGACTATGAATTATCAGGTGAACCTGATGCTATAATTGCTACTGGTAGACGTGCTCCTGAGATTCCATATTTTTGTTTTCATGAATATAAAAGAGGATATGAACCCAAAGGTGATCCAGCAGGACAAACATTAGTAGCCATGTTAGCAGCCCAAGCATTGAATAATAATTCCAATATTATTTATGGACTGTATGTCTCTGGAAGACAATGGTATTTTATGGTTTTACATGGTAAAGAATATGCTATTACACCTTCATATTCGGCTGATACTGATAAAATAGAGGTAATTTTTAAAATTCTAAAGCAACTTAAACTCATTATTAGCCAATTTGTACCTTCTCAATAATGCCTGGTAAATTTTATGGTGCGCAATGCGCACCCTACTTACTCAATAAGCTATGGCATATGATACACATTTTGGTACCGAGGCAGAGCCTAGGCACCAGAGGCCATACGCAACTTGTAGACGTATCCGATAATCTTTTTATTATAAAAAGGTGGTATTGCTATAAATAAATGTTATAATAAATTGATAGATCGTAGGGTGCGCATCACGCACCATAAAATAGCATACATGCGTTTTAAAATGTTGGGTTGTTAATGTGACAAAGTAGAATTAAAAACTCTATATAAATTTATTATCTTTAATCAAAATTTGTGAAATATACTGTTCCTAAAAACTTGGACAAAACTGGACATTTTTAGGTAATTCGCTCTCTGTTGATAACTCTTCCGAATTGCAACTAGAGTCCTGGTTGAGCAGTCCCAACCGAACGGCCAACCTTTGTTGACAACATTATGCATTCATACTTAAAAGCACCCGGAATTACCGTAAAAGGTATTTTGTTTATCATCCTTGGACAAAATAACTTTGCGAACTAGTAAGTTACAATAATATAATGGTACGTGAAACCTTCACGCTTATGGATAACCTATCCACTTAATGTACAATACATAATGATTATTTTTAAGTCAAATAATTTTAATTATATTTTGCGTTTATTACCCCCATAATGTTCAATTATGGGTAACTTTGTCCAATTTTTAAATAGCAGTTAAAATCTCTTGCTCTCTCTCTAAGTTTCTGGCATATCTGTAATCTATGCATACACAACAAAATGTGTTTCTCGTAGGACCTATGGGGGCTGGTAAATCTACTATCGGTCGTCAGCTTGCAACAACTCTTAATTTTGAATTTGAAGATAGTGATTATATTATCCAAAAACGTACTGGTGTTGATATACCTACTATCTTTGAATACGAAGGTGAGGCTGGTTTTCGTCACCGAGAAGCACAAATTCTTAATGAAATAACAAAACATCAAGGTATAGTATTAGCCACTGGAGGTGGATCAGTGCTGCCTTTGGAAAATCGTAGCATTTTGACAACCCGTGGTTTTGTAGTATACCTTTATTGTAGTCCTGAACAACAACATGAACGTACTGCAAAGGACCGTAATCGCCCACTTATTCGAACTGAAGATCCATTAAAAGTATTGCAAGAATTAATGCAGGAACGTGATCCTTTATATCGTGAGGTGGCTGATCTTGTGGTTTCAACAGAGAGGCGTACTACAGTTTCAGTAGTTCATGAAATCTTAAGTTATTTTAAACAGGGTGAAAATATTCTAACCTAACCTACAGTTATCTAACAGTTATCTAACAGTTATCTATAAGGTTCCTTTAAAGCAAATTGAGTGACATCTTAACTATATGATTACCTTGAATTTAGAACTTGGCAAGCGTAGCTATCCCATCTATATTGGCAACGGCATCATAAATGATAGCACACTTATACAACCACATCTGGTTAGCAACCAAGTCGTGATAGTAACCAACGATACCATAGCCCCAATATACCTACAACAAGTGCAAGATGCGTTAGCTAATTACAATGTTCATACGGTCATACTACCAGATGGCGAATCTCATAAAAATTTAGCAACTTGGAGCCAAATCATAGATGCCCTTTTAACATATAAAGCAACCCGTCACTGTACACTTATAGCCCTTGGAGGCGGCGTTATAGGTGACATGACGGGTTTTGCCGCAGCCTGCTACCAGCGCGGTATTGCATTTTTACAAATACCCACTACACTCTTAGCACAAGTAGATGCATCAGTAGGTGGTAAAACCGGCATCAATCACCCCCTTGGCAAAAACATGATTGGCGCGTTTTATCAACCACGCTGTGTAATTATAGATACCAACACACTTAATACCTTACCAAAACGCGAATTTATCGCTGGAATATCAGAAATTATTAAATATGGACTGATACGTGATCAAGAATTTTTTGCTTGGCTAGAAGCCTCTCTACCAGAAATTCTAGACAAAGATCCCAAAATCATTGCCCGCACCATAGAACTCTCTTGCCAAAACAAAGCTGATATTGTAGCAGCAGATGAACAAGAGACAGGACAACGCGCATTATTAAATCTAGGGCATACTTTTGGTCACGCTATTGAAACTAATCTAGGATATGGAAAATGGCTTCATGGAGAAGCCGTTGCCGTTGGCATAAGCATGGCTGCCGAATTATCAGCGCGTTTAGGTTGGCTTACAATAACAGAACGAGATCGCATCATAAAATTGATAACTCAAGCCGAATTACCAACCAAGCTACCATCTAATCTCACCAAGCTATCAGTACAGCAATTTTTGAAAACTATGGCAGTAGACAAAAAAGTTTTGGATAGTGGCAGGTTACGTCTGGTATTGTTAACTAGTATAGGAAAAGCCATAGTAACTGACCAATTTGATTTTTTACAATTACAGAGGATGCTAAATGACTATTCCTATGTCCATGTTTAGCCCTGAAAATGAAGCTGATCAGAACACATACGTGACAGACAACATCCTTAACCCATCTACATTTTTTCCTTGGCCTGAACAGGATAAGTTTTTAGGAACAATACAACATCTTGCAGACAACTCAGAAGCTGTAATCCTACTTAAGGGGCAACGTGGTGCTGGGAAAACTACTCTTATCTACCGAATGCAGAGTGGGGCACCAGATCATTGGCTGCTATGCCGTATAGACGCAAATCCGATGCTCAATCAGGAGCAGCTCCTGTATAAGCTTGCCAATCAAATAGGATTGGATACCCGAGAATATCTAGCAGAATATGATTTTTTTCAAATTGAATATTCTAAAGAGCAAGAGAATTTCGATTATACTAATAGAGCAGAATTTGATATCGAATATACCCAACTTATGCCCCTTAGTGGCACCAATCTAGCTAATGCGTTACATGCAAACTTTGCCAAATTACGCTTGCAAGGTCAATTGCCAATAGTATTTGTAGATGATGCCCAACTATTACCCATCAATACATTAGAAGTATTATTAGAATTGCATAGTAGACTTGTTGAGGGATTAATACCTTTCGCTTTAATTATGCTAACTGAACATAAGCCAATTTTGGAAACAATTCCTAACATACAATGTTTAGAGTTGCCACGCTTATCTTTAGAACAGATCAATGCGTATACACAACATTTTCTAAAATTTAGTACTGACAAACCAATACTAACTTATGATCAAGAACAGCTTACCAAACTTCATCAAGCATCTACTGGTTTACCTGGAAAAATGAATATGTTCATTAGGAAGATTTGGCGAGAGGAATTAATATTTGAACCTACACATAAGTCCTTTATACTAAGAAAAATACTATTATTTATTGCTGGTGTATTAGGTATTGGCATATTAGGATTAGCTATATTAACTATTATAGAATCGCCTTATGTTAAAGAATATTTAGAAAAAATAATTCAAACCAACACTAAAACTTCCCAAGATTCTGAAACCGATTGGACTTCTAATACATTACCATTACCACCACCCAATTTGGTATCTAATAAAACTTCTGTCAAAACACCACCAGATACAAAGCAAACTCCAAATAAGCCAGAGCCAATAACATCGAATGAACCATTAATCCCAGCTCCTAACACTAGACCATCATTAGGTACTCCTGACAAAACTGGTGCTACTAGCCAAAATGTAGTAGACACAAACCATTCAGAATCTTGGGTTACTAAAAAACCACCAACTACCTATACCTTACAACTAGCTATTGTTACTGATGCAGTAAGAAGTAGACGCTATATAGCACAACATAATATAGCAGCTAAAGCAGCAGCTATAAAAATAACACGTAATAATCAACGCCCAGTCTATTATATTTTGTATGGTACTTACAAAACTCGTGGTGATGCAATAAAAGCTCTAAAAAAACTTCCTACCAAGTTACGTCAAGAAGGTGCTTGGCCAAGACCTTTGGGAGACATACAATCTAAATTAAATTAGTATTATCTCAATGCGCAAAATCTACCTACTCCTTAAGTACATGATATCATGCAGATTATTCGAGGTATAAATAAACTACAGCCTGCATCTACACCCTGTGTAGCTACCATAGGTAATTTTGATGGTGTTCATATAGGCCATCAAGTAATCCTAAAAAAATTGCTAATTTATGGGCAAAAGTTGCAATTACCAACTGTAGTGATCACCTTTGAGCCTCTGCCTCAAGAATATTTTGCAGCATCGCACATACCAGCCCGCTTAACCCGATTACGGGAAAAATTACAAATTCTAAAAGAATTGGGAATAGATAAGGTCTTAATCTTGAGATTTGCTCCTAAACTTATCGATATGCCTGCGGAAATATTTATTGAACGCATCCTAGTTCAAGCTCTTAGAGTGCAATTACTATTAGTAGGTGATGATTTTCGTTTTGGAAAGCAGCGTTTAGGGGATTTTCATAAGCTCTGCGAAAGTGGCATACACTATGGTTTTCAAGTTCAAAAGACTGAGACTATAACAGATGCTGCTGCACGAGTTAGTAGTACTAGGATACGGCAGCTCTTAAGTCATGCTGATCTACAGCTTGCCAAACAACTATTAGGACGTTCATATAAAATAAGTGGCCGCGTTGGATATGGTGCTAAACGTGGCCGTAGTATCGGTTTTCCAACTGCGAATATAAACTTACGTCGCCAAGTTAGTCCTTTGCAAGGAGTATATGCGGTACGTATTTATGGTATTGGAGAGCAGGTTTATCTTGGTGTAGCTAATGTTGGCCAAAGACCTACAGTTAGTACGAATAATTTTGTGTTGCTAGAAGTGCATATCTTGGATTTTAATGGGGATCTGTATCGTTCTTATTTAGAGATAGAGTTTGTGCATTGGATACGTGGTGAGCAACAATTTGCATCCATAGAATTGTTACAGCATCAGATTGTGCAGGATATTGATGCAGCTATCAGATTATTTGCTGATCAGAACATAATTTCTCAATAATTTGTAATTCTTCAATACAAAAAATGCGATGAGGCTTCGCTAATCGTACCTCAATAGATATTAGACATTATCCGAAACCCCAATTTTTACTTTATCCTGATTCACCGCTTTCTGTGGGTATATAAATATTTGATAATACTAGATAAAATTATTAACCATAAGCTACTTATACGTAGGATAGTACTACCCACAGAAAACGGTAGAATCAGACTTTACCCCTTTACTAGATTGATATAGGGTTTCGTATAATGTCTATTCTTTATAAATATTCTTAGATATTCTTTAAAATTTATATGAAAATTACCATTTTTGGTAGTGGCTATGTTGGACTAGTCACTGGAGCCTGCCTTGCAGACGTAGGCAACGATGTTTTATGCGTGGATGTTGATCCTGCTAAAATTGCAATCTTAGAAAATGGATGCATTCCAATACATGAACCAGGCTTAGATGCCGTTATAGCACGTAATACCGCAGCAGGTAGATTACAATTTACCACTGATGCCAAACAAGGAGTAGCCCACGGCTTATTCCAATTCATTGCTGTAGGCACACCACCAGATGAAGATGGATCTGCTGATTTACGCTATGTTATCGCCGTAGCTCGTACTATAAGTGAACATATAAATAACTATCGTATCATCATAGATAAATCCACAGTACCAGTAGGCACAGCCAATAAAGTACAGGCAACACTCCAGAAAGGTTTAGCTGCAAGAAATCTAAATATAGATTTTGATGTCGTTTCTAATCCAGAATTCCTAAAAGAAGGTGCTGCACTAGAAGACTTTATGCGACCAGATCGCATCATCATAGGAGCGGACAGTCCGCAGGCGATAGAACATATGCGGGCCTTATATGCCCCATTCAATCGGAATCATGAACGTCTTTTAGTCATGGATATACGTTCTGCTGAACTCACTAAATATGCAGCTAATGCCATGCTGGCTACTAAAATTAGCTTTATGAATGAACTATCTAATCTAGCAGATGCCTTAGGGGCTGATATAGAACAAATACGCATTGGCATCGGCTCCGATCCTCGCATTGGCTACCAATTCATCTATCCAGGAGCAGGCTATGGGGGTAGCTGTTTTCCTAAAGATGTCAATGCCCTAGAACGCACAGCGCAAGAAGTAGGCTATACGGCACGTATTCTACAAGCCGTAGAAGCTGTCAATCAAGATCAAAAGCTAGTGCTATTCAAAAAACTTGATAGCTATTTTCAAGGACAACTTCAAGGAAAAATTATTGCGCTTTGGGGTTTAGCCTTTAAGCCTAATACTGATGATATGCGAGAGGCTTCAAGTCGTGTGTTAATGGAGGCTTTATGGGATGCTGGGGCTAAAGTTCAAGCTTTTGATCCAGTAGCAATGCCAGAGGCCGAGCGTATTTATGGCCAACGTCCAGATTTACAATTATTAGAATCAGCAGATGCGGCATTAATTGGAGCTGATGTATTAGTAATTATAACTGAATGGAGTCTATTTCGTAGTCCAGATTTTGCTAAAATTCGTTCTGAGCTTAAATATCCAGTATTGTTTGATGGGCGCAATATGTTTGATCCCAACATCGTAACTGCTGCTGGATTAAGCTATATGGCGATTGGTCGTCCAGCAGCGCATCCTAAAACGTCTGCAACGTAGGGTATTTGGGGCATCCTTTTATTGTTCCCATGCTCTTGCGTGGGAACGCATCCTGAACGCTCCTGCGTTCCAAATTAAAGGTTTCCGGGTGCGCATTGCGCACATGTGGCACTTGATCACTACCTGGCTACGGCTACGAGCTGTAAATTAATCAGATAGCAATTGTTTGAGAATTTTGGCATCAAAAATATTCTCGGCCCAATTTTCTAATTGTTTAGAATTGGCTTTGTCGATTTTCTGTTCGGCCCATTTGGGGGTTGTGGCCCAAAGGTTAGTGATATGATATACTACATAGACATCAACAATCAACAAAAAATATAATCGAGACAGTTTAGATGATATGTCCAAAATGCGGCTCATCAAATGTCGTAAAAAA
>LFCU01000102.1 GCA_001044195.1 Candidatus Achromatium palustre | reverse complement strand
TCATTTCCAGTTTACACTTTTTATCGTTTTATCGTATCGTTCCCACGCTCTGCGTGGGAATGCATCCTGGACGCTCTGCGTCCTACAAAAAATTAAATTGTTCACTACTTTTCCGTCAAAGTGAAGGATGCCGATCTTTTTTGATGAAAAATCTTGGATATTGAATAATCAAATCCAGTAGAGTTTAAAAATAACACATTTTTAGGCTTTTGAGCATCAAGTCTTTTGATAAAAGAATAAACTAATTTTTTGATTATACAAAACATAAATGTCAAACAATTGCTAAAAAAGCTATCATGCTGTTAATAATTCTGCTAGATTGTAGGGTGCGCATCACGCACCATAATTTTTCCCATCACGCACCATAATTTTAAAAGGCGCGCACCCTACTCTTTAAGATTAAAACGTGTCATAAGAAAATCCCTATCCAAATAACTAAATAATGGTCCCGCTCGTGGGCCTTGTACACGTCCAAACAGCACTATGTAAATAGCACTAAATGCCGCAGGCTGCGGAATAGGCACCAATTTACTAGTAGCAAATATCAAATTTTGTAAGGCATTACCTTCCCAAACGGCATCTTTTAAGGCTACGCTCAAACGTTGCAAAAAGTCCTTCTGAAGATCTGAAAGGTTGCTAGCAACATCAGGCAATTCTTGTTGCAATTCCAAACGCTCTGAATCCTCAGCATAATGCTCTAACCAATATTTAACTGCTGCAATCCGTCTATGTAAATGCTTAAACTCTAAATCTGTAAATGGCCTTGGATTGCGTCTTTGTACTTCTGTAACTACATCCAGATGCGGTAACTGCACTAAAGCCTGGATTAATTGCATTCCTGGTATCGTATATTCAATATCAGCCGCGTTGGGATCCCTAGAGACTTGCGAAAAGCGACGAATCCTCAATATTTCTGGATTAGCATTGGGTTTTGAGATGGCTGCTTGACAACGATCAAATTCATTAAATAGTTTGACAATAGCATCTTCACTTGGTGAAAAATTAATGGGTCTATTTGGCTGAGAGCGCAACATTAAAAAACGCAAGACTTCTGGTGGTAAAAAATCTGCCATATCACGAGCTGCTACGCCTATACCACGCGAGGAACTCATCTTAGCCCCCTCTACTAAGAAAAATTCATAGGGGATATTTAAAGGAGCAGGTTTACCAAAAAGCTGTTTAAGACAGGCGACGGCTACATCACGTGAACCACCTTTGGAGTTATGATCCTTACCAGCTCCTTCAATGGTAATCCCTTGGTTGGCCCATTTGGCGACCCACTCTAATTTCCAAGGTAGCTTGCTACGACCGCTAAATGGAGAGCCTTTGCCTTTATAACCACATCCTGTTGCCCAAGTTACCATGTCAGGACGGCAGTGATAGCTTACTTCTTGGCCATCATAAGCATATGCTTCTGTAGTACCAATGCGGCCACACTTTTCGCAGATCATTTGGATTGGTAACCAAGTAGGTGGGCGTATGGAACCGCTGACGGTGCGATAGATGTCGCGTACTTGGTCGGCTTTAGTTAAGATTCGATCAATAGTGGCATCAAATTGGCCGCTACGGTAAATATCTCTTAATCTATAAGTTGTTACTTGTACACCTAGTTCTTTGAATACTGAAAAAAATTCGCTGATGTAATAATCAGCCATGTCGCTTGTGGTATTATCTGGTGCTGGCACTTCACACAAGGGTTTTCCTAAAAACTCTTGGAATTGTTCATACTTACTATAAGGCAATTCATCCAAAGGATCATAATCATCCACACCAAAGGTATAATGGGCCTCAAAGCCATATTCTTTTAATGCTCTAAATATAGTATCATGGATAATAACGCCTCGTAGTGCTCCTACGTGGGCACGTCCTGATGGAGTTTTAGAATCATTGACTATTTGTAGTGTTTGTCCGTCTAGTTGTTTGATAAGTTTGTCTACCCAAAACATTATTATACCTAATTAGAACGTAGAACGATATTTAGTCGATATAATTAGTTCTATTTTGTCATATTGATAATTGTAGGTTGGGTTGACAGCCTCATCGTCAACCCAACATCTCTTTTATTTTATGGTGCGTGATGCGTACTATAACGTAAAACTCGTGTATCCAGTTTTCTGATATTGACTTTTAGCTTCGTATGACATATGTAGGGCGGGAGAGCGAAGCGATCCCGCCTTTTTTGAAAATGTCACTATTTTTCACCTTGCTATTTCTACCCAATTTAGGCATTATTTCAAAGCAGTAAATTTATATAGAAGGCGGGATCGCTTCGCTCTCCCGCCCTACAAATTTACCAAGTAAAAAACTGGATAGTCGAGTAAAAGGTACGCAGTGCGCACCCTACAATCTGATAAAGTAGAAATGTTGGGTTGCCAAACATAAGACAACCCAACCTAGGATACTTGTGTGATAATTATTATTTGATTTGAAAAGGTACGCGATGCGTACACTACTACGTTCCAAATTAAACGTTCCCACGCAAAGTATGGGAACGAAAATTACTGTTGGAAGCAAATGAAGGATGCCGATCATTGCATCCAGATTTAGTCTGGATGCTAGAGAGTTTAGAATTTACGCAGTCTAATACCACGTAGCTCACGATTACTATTAGTCTTGCGTTGTGTCGCTCCTATTATGCCATCATCTGTTGAGGGGCTATCATTAGATGGCTGGGTTAAGGGTGGTCTTTGCAATAGGGTATGACGTGCAGCAGCCTTTTTTCTCTGGTTGGCAGCTTTAAGATCAGCATCTTGGGTATTAGTAGTAAATACTGTTGCAGTGTTTGCATCTACTAATGGAGTTGTAGGTTGGGTAGAGCTTAAGCGAAACCCAACGTTATCAAGATTATTAGCAACAGAAGCTGCTTTATTGGTGGCTCCAGTAGTTGAAGGTGTATTACCACTAGATCCAGAAGTGCTACTAGTACCAGAGGTGCCACTAGTAGTCCCTGAATTTCCGCTTGATCCTGATGTAGCAGAAGGGCTTGAGCCAGATGGTCCGCTCGATGTTGGGCTAGGATTATAGGAACCAGAACCAGGATTAGGGCTTCTTGGAGGTGGCTTTTGAGGGAAAATTAGACTCAATAAAAATTGAATCCATCTAAAGATCGAGACTACGATACTAATGATGGTCATTATAAATCCTATCAATCCACCCCAAATAGTTATCCAAAGTGGCGTTTTGTATGTAGGAAGCATTGCAGGTGGTACTTTGGCCTGAATGTTAGGGGTAGTGGAGCTATAAGATATATCCACTTTATGATAAGGCGCAACTCTATTAGATCCAGTTGATCCGCCCTCTATCTCATAATAACGCTCTGATAGGGTTATCTCACCACTTTCTGTCTCTTCAAAATAGAAGTGCTTCCGTAAACTAATACAGCCTAACGGTATAACTAAGACCGCCAAAAGGGTACCAACAAAAACTCCAAAGAATGTAGCAACTGCCATACCCTGAAAGATAGGATCAAACATCAAAGTCCAAGCCCCACCTGCTGTCGTTAATGAGGTAATCAAGATAGGCCGCATTCTGATTTCAGCACCAGCTACGGCGGCTTCTGCAACATTTTTGCCTTTGGCTACTTCAATCTTGACAAACTCTACTATTAGGATGGACTGGCGTACTATAATCCCGCCCAAAGCAATCATGCCAATCATAGAGGTAGCGGTAAATTCAGCCCCCATGATCCAATGGCCTGGCACTATACCTATTAGGGTAAGTGGGATTGGGGACATGATAAGGCCAGCTAGGGCTAGATCCCCAAACTGCCAGACAATTAGACCATAGATTAGTAGTAAGGCAGCCATAAAGGCTAGACCCATATCTCTGAAAGTTTCATAGGTTACAGTCCATTCTCCACCCCATTCAAAGCCAGATACATTAGTCTCAGCAGGTGGGCCAATGAGACCATCTGGCATTCCGCTGATTTTTATGCCATCAGGTGTCGTATAGCCAGCTAAGAGGCCTTCTACCCCAATCATGCCATATATAGGAGCACCTAAGAAACCTTCCATCTCGCCTACTACATATTCCATAGGCCGTAAATCTAAATGATAGATAATATGGTCTTCTGGTTGTTGTACGAAACGCCCTAGTTCTCCTAAGGGAACAATGCCTTGAGGGGACATGATAGGTAAAGCACTTAAAGAGCTAATCTCAGATCGATTGGCTAATGGTACTTGTAGCACTATATAGGTAGGTTCTAAGACATTGCCGCGTTTGACATCGCCAACTTTAAAGCCACCCATAGCCATTGCTAGATTTTTATTGATGTTATCAACGGAGATGCCACGGCGTACTGCCTTTTCCGAATTGACTTCAAAATGCCAGTAAGTATAAGGGGTTACCATATAGTTATCGACATCTACGATGTTATCTACTTCTTCAAACATCTTTGTCATATCAGCAGCAAGCTTACGACGTACTTCGGCTGTGGGGCCATAGATTTCGGCAACGACCGTTTGCAATACAGGAGGTCCTGGTGGCATTTCTACAACAGCTATTTTGGCACCTAATGCCTTCGCTATAGATTTTAAGTTTTTTCTGGCCTCTACGGCTAATTGATGGCTGCTCTTTTCCCGCTTCTTTTTGTCTTTAAGCATGATCAAAAGATCGCCTTCCCAAGGGTTATTACGTAAATAATAGTGCCGTACCATGCCATTAAAATTAAAGGGTTGCGATGTACCTGCATAGGTCTGCACTGCGGTTACTTCTGGCATTTCCCGAGCTTTTTCAGCTAATTGATGCACTACATTAGCAGTCTCAGGCAAGGCTGTCCCTTCTGGCATGTTGACTATGACACTAAACTCTGGCTTGTTATCAAAGGGTAGCATCTTTACAGCAACCGTTTGGGTATAGAACAGGGCACAGGATGCTAAGACTGCGACAACCAGAAAGATTAAGAAGAATGATCCTAAAGCATGACTACGTACCAATGGCATTACTAGGGGCCGATAGAACATGGCTACTATTTGGCGGGTTTTCTCTTCGCGTTGTTCAGCCTTGTGGAGAGCATCTAGTTGAGGACGTACTTTTAAGGCAAACCAGGGGGTAAATACAAACGCAGCTAGTAGGGAAAAGGCCATTGCTGCTGAACCTAATACTGGGATGGGACGCATATAGGGTCCCATCAGGCCACTTACCCAGCCCATAGGTAGCAATGCTGAAATAATAGTAATGGTTGCTAATATAGTGGGATTGCCTACCTCGTCTACCGCACGTGCTGCATAGTCTATGGAAGTTCGGCCAAGTTCTAACCAGTGCCTAAAGATATTTTCTACTACTACTGTAGCATCATCTACTAAAATACCGATAGAAAAGATTAGGGCAAAGAGGCTGACTCTATCTATGGTATAGTCTACAGCCATTGCCCACCAAATAGTAAGTAGTATGACTACGGGGATGACGGTAACTACTACGAAGGCCGCTCTGGTTCCTAAACCAACTAAGCATAGTACTGAAACTATCAATACTGCTTCAAACATGGCCTGTAAGAGTTCATTAACCTTATCATTAGCGGTTTTGCCATAGTTACGAGTTATCTCTACATGCACATTGTCTGGTATCATAGTGCCTTTGAGCTTTTCTAATTTAGCTAGTACTGCTCGAGCTACATCTACGCCATTGGTCTTTTCCTTTTTAGCAATAGCTAAAGTAACAGCTTGGCTGCCGTTAGTACGAACTTGATTTTTTTCAGCGGCAGGTCCCGAATAATGGGTTACAAGTTGTTTGGTATCTTCTGGCATATGCCGCACTGTAGCTATATCTGCAATATATATAGGATGACCACCTTGGGAACCAACTACTAGTCTTGCAACCTGATCGGCGGTTCGCAAGAATGATCCAGAGTAGACATTATAAGCAGTTCCACCAGATTCCGTGCTACCGGTTGCCATTTCTGCATTGGCACTTTGAATGGTGCCTGCAATACGATCTAAAGTAATGCCATAACCTGCCAGGCGTTCCATCAAGACCTCTACGCGAATTTGATCTTGGCGGCCTCCTACTATAAATCCTTTGCCGGTATTCTTTAATGAACCTAGTGCTTGCAGGACATCTAGGGCTAAAGTACGTAATTGGCTGTCATTGACATCTTTAGACCAGAATGTAGCGGTGACTACTGGGACATCGTCAACACTGACTGGTTTGACTAAAGGCATCCGCACATTAGGTGGCATCTTATCAAGATTAGATTGTAGCTTGTCATGTACCTTAACTATAGATGCACCCATATCTTCGCCTACATAGAAACGCACTGTGACGATAGCAGCACCACGCATGGTAGCAGAGTATACATGTCTGACCCCTGGGATTTCTTTCATGATCCGTTCTAGGGGTTGGGTAACTAGGCTTTCTACTTGTTTAGCTGAAGCCCCTGGGTATTGGACCATTAGGTCAATCATGGGGACTGAGATTTGGGGGTCTTCTTGCCGGGGTGTAAAAAACAGGCCAATCAGCCCAATACATAGACAGCTTACCAATAGCATTGGTGTGACTGGGGTATTAATAAAAGCTCGGGCAATGCGCCCGGAGATGCCTAACTCATGTATAGGTTCGCCCTCTGGAGGACGATTAGATTCAGTTTTTTGTAATATTTCTTGTGTCATGAATCCTTTTGGCTCCAAATGTGCCCATTAATATTTAAGGTCACAAAATTTTTATCTTATAGTTTATTGCAAGTATTATCTTACAATTTTATTTTAAAGTTATATCTTAAGGTTCTGCATTCAAGTCTTAGTATAAATTTTATTTTATAGTATTAGCTAGAACTATTAAAACAAATTATCAAACCAACTGTCATGCTTCTTAGCAGGTGGAGCTAACGTGGACCTATAGAGTAAATCACCAACAATTACACCAATAACAATTCCTGTAATCTCTCCAACCTTTAATTCTGGAGCAATTATAGCAGCTCCAACAGCAATACCCAATCCTAATGCTATAAGGTGTTTGGTTTCTAAACTTAGGATTTGGCCTATTGCCGCAAATGGATCTGAAGCACCACCTGTTGGAATAAATTGTCCGGCCTTATCCTCTGTAAATACTATAGAAGTTAATTCATTAGAAGTTAATTCTTTACCTGCTGCGTTTTCAATTAGCATTAAACTCAAACAAAACCACATACCAATAAATATTATCCGCATCATTATACTATGCCTCCTCACTAATTATATTACCTACATATATGTAATTTCTCAATAACGTTTGGCATTTGGAACCAAGGATTAATCCTCAGTTCAAAGTTAAGTTACCATGAGTTATTGAGAAGTTACAATTATATTATCTAAATAAGCGTTGCTATTAACAATGCCATTAATAATGTAGTATGAGATTTTTGTGATCTTCCGTCAAGCTATTAAGTAGTAGTCCAAAAATATTTTAACATTTTTCGGATACGTCTATAAGTTGTGAGAACGTTAAGCTATATGATACCCAGTTTATGAACGATTAATTTGTTGTTACTATATAGTTCCCACAATTTTTATACGTATCAAACGTAACAATAATAAGGTATATTGTGTCCATAGAAACCATTGATCTTGAATTATTACCATCAGACAATGTAAGGCTTGCCAATCTGTGTGGGCAGCTTGATAGTCATCTGCGCCAAATAGAACGTAGTTTGGGGATTGAAATCAATAATCGTGGCAATCGCTTCCGTATTATTGGAAATTTAGAATCTGTACAAACTGGAGCTAAACTTTTAGAAACTCTATATCAAAATGCAGATCAGGAAATACCAACCCCAGAACGCATCCATTTATTACTACAAACAGCTAGAGCTAGTTTAGAATCACAAAATTCGGTATCTACAACTGGATCTAAAACGGAGTCTAGCGTTCCAGAAACGGTTATTAAAACTCGACGCGGTCTAGTAAAACCTAGAGGCATAAACCAACAGGAATATTTACATAGAATCTTAACTCATGCTATTAATTTTGGTATTGGTCCGGCTGGCACTGGCAAGACTTATTTAGCGGTGGCCTGTGCTGTAGAGGCTTTGGAACGGGATACAGCTCGAAGACTTGTATTAGTGCGTCCAGCAGTAGAAGCTGGAGAGCGTCTTGGGTTTTTGCCTGGTGATTTAGCCCAAAAAATTGATCCATATTTGCGGCCATTATATGATGCTTTGCATGAAATGTTAGGTTTTGAAAAAGTTAACAAACTTATAGAGCGTAATGTGATTGAACTTGCACCTTTAGCTTACATGCGCGGTCGTACTCTAAATCAGTCTTTTATAATCTTAGATGAGGCTCAAAATACTACTCCAGAGCAGATGAAGATGTTTTTAACTCGTATTGGTTTTAATTCAACCGCTGTTATAACAGGTGATGTGACTCAGGTAGATCTGCCGCGTGGCCAACAGTCTGGGTTACGTCAAGCTATCGAAATTTTGGAGCAGATTAACGGGATAAGTTTTACTTTTTTTAGTGCTCGTGATGTGGTACGCCATGAATTAGTACAAAGAATCGTCCACGCTTATGAAAATTTTGAGGTTAATGCCGTTTAGGTTGGGGTGATTGTAGTATCCACAACCCAACCTACCTGATTTCATTAGAAACTAACTTTTATGCAATATAGCGTTCACGCCATCTCCGTGCTGCGTAATAAGCACCAACTGGAAAATATAGCATATGGAACAAATAGGTATAGGGCAATAAAAGAATTAATGTAACACCAAGAACGGCATGTAAATAGACAATGCCATGCACGATCTCTAAGCGAGAAAGTATCTCAGTCCAAATAACCGAATACACAATAAAAGTAACTAATAGATGTGAGAGCTTGAACATGCCAGCAGTACGTATGTTTTTGGCAGCTTTATCTATATCATTCAATACAGCACCACCACGACCACGTAGGTGGGTAAATAAGATCAATGTGTTACCAAACAGCGCACTGATTACTACAGGCCAAGTTATTACTCGAAATGCAGTAGCAAATGGTCCAAACAGATATTCAGACTGCAATCGCTCACCATTACCAGCTATTATAGCTAAAATATTGCTATATGAAAAATTGTTGGATATCGCTTCGCCTGTACTAATGTCAGGAACGGTAGTAACACCTAAAGCAAAATGCCAACCCATCATCAATAGACTCAGCGCATATCCTGCTGAGATGGTGATAATCCCTAGATGATAGAAGATGACCCCGGTGACTATAATTGGATTAGCACGCACGTTAAAGCGCAGAACTGGAAACGATATGGCTTTCCAAACTGCTGTAAACCAATCAAGCTTAGGTGGAGCATCTAAAAGATTAGTCGCCATCCCTGGAAAACTAGGACGCGACAAGCGCATTGCATGAGTGCCAACACGATATAGGATCCCAAATGCTGCTATGGCTAAAGCTATTGGGGTATACACTTCAAGAAATGGAATTAAAACATGTTCCATTGTGTTATCTCCTAAGCATTCGTGCTTTGTTGTGAATTTCTATTTGATTGGGCTGCCTCAACAACCTTATCGAAATACGACCAAAACTCAGGATGAACATTAGCATAGTTGTTCATATTAGGATCTTTACGCAGTTTCTCCATCAACATAGGGAAGCTAGGATGCCCTTTCATGGCATTCAAAGATGCGCCTAAAGAACAGGTTTTAGCCTTATCAGGCAGACGTTTTAATACCGCTGGAGTACGGATGCGGTCCGTTTCACCACGTTTTTCCAATGCCTTCATCATGGCATCGTAGATGATTTCAAAGAACATGCGAGCCTTACGACGTTGTGGTGTGGCCTGTTTATAGTGCTCAGTTATATCCTTCATACCTAAATAGCATACTGCACAAGGTGTAGTAACTAACTCAGCTCCAGTGTCTGCAATTTGATTGGCTTTGAGGCGGGAGATCTTGCGTCTAAGTTCCGTCTGTTCCGGTAAGCGCATCCCACCAGCACCACAGTTACAGCAGTAATTCTGTTCACGATTAGGAGTCATATCCCGAAAATCTTTGACTAACATGCCAAGCATATCTCGGTATTTTTCTCCCAGTCCAGACAACCGCACCACATAGCAAGGATCATGGAAGGTAACTGATTGATCAATTTTTTCTACTGGCAATCTCCCATCCTTCATACATTCATATAGGATGGTATCAATGGAAATGATCGGGAACTTAAATGAACGACCCAAGGTTTCGGTAGCATCAAAATACATAGTACGTTCGTCACAACCGCACTCTGCAACTACTACGGTCTTCACGCCTAATTTTTCTGCTACAGCTTCCCATTCTAACAGTAGTTCTTTGGCTAGATTGTGTTCTACAGCGATGTGATCAACTTCAGTTCCAGTATCTGTAGCTTCACTAGAAACTGTATAGTCAATTCCAGCAGCATTAAGGATCTTAATTAGCTGTACCCCTAATTCTGGAATTTTGGTGTTACCTGCGGCAGGACACACGAACAGATACTCAGCTCCCTCGACATCCACCGGAGTTTCTACGCCCTCATAGTCAAGAATGAGTCCAGGTCTGGTAAAGATTATTTCCGGACCAAGGCCAAAGGAATGGCGGGCATCACGGGTATTGTCAATGATAGCCTTGATAGTTGGGTTTTCTAAAGAAATACCTGAATCTGCATAGGCAGCACGTGCTACTCTATATAGTCTTCTATTAGATAGTCCTACTGGACAAGATAGGGTACATCGTCCACAGAGGGTACATTTAAAATATTGATCCATGTGCTCGCGCAAGTCAGCAACAGTAGGTTTAGGTGCTAAACCTAAGTTGGCTTGAACTATACCCAAAGGATCTTTATAGGCATTCCAAACATCACGGATAAAGTCTGACCGTACCCGTGGTAACATCCGTTTATCGCCTGTCTCCAGATACCAAGCGCAGGCTTGGCCGCATTGATTGCATCCAAGACAACCCTTAATGTTAAGTGCTATGTCCTCAGCGTTAAACCATTTGTCTAACGTATTGACGAAAGTCCGCATTTGTTGGCTTTCGCTTTTTTTATTATTATCATTCATTGCTTGACTCCAGACTCATGTCTTTTGTAAGGCAAGTACATTGTCCAAAAAATAATGGACAACCTTATTTTGTCAGCAAAACGTCAGTAAAATTTTGTTACTCTAAATGGTTTTACCAACGTTATAATAAATGATAATTATCAATTTTGATTATAGCAAGCATTTTTTTTAATTATTAATTCTATTTTGTAATATTGTATATAACTCCTTTATTTATAAAGAATTAATAGCAAAATCTTTCATCAAGAAAATAAATAATTTATAATTTACTTTAATAGTTTAGTAAAAATATAATTAACTATTTATAAATTAATTTATTAAATGCTTTATGGTTCGATTCTACTTTATCTTATTATCCCTACAATGAATATTGTAAAATAATTTAATATAATTATAATGTTATGTACAAACATCAGACTGAACCAATGCCTAAAAATTAACTTCTCAATAATATGATGCCATAACTTATTGAGTATTTACATCTATTCATCCAAACGATACCCAAAACCTCGTATCGCACCTACAGAGCTACCGGGCTATGTATAACATTACAAAGGATAGGTTTACTCTATTAGCAATGAGGTATTGTAATCGCAAAGCGGAACAATCAACTAAACACATGGATTAAATTATATGACTATTAATATAGCAACCACCCATAAACATCCTATTTTTGGAGATTTAACAGTAATTACTATGGAGAATGATACCCCATGGCTTATTGCTAAAGAAGTAGCGGCAAAGCTAGGATATGCGTCTACTCAAAAATTGACTGACATTCTTGATGAAGATGAAGTTAAATCAACCTCTAAGGTTGATTTAAGTAAAATCAAAGATTTAACTTTTGAAATTCCTGCACGAGGTTTAAGCCTTATTAATGAATCTGGTCTTTATCATGCCTGTTTTAAGTCTCATAAAAAAGAAGCTACAGGATTTAGAAAATGGGTAACTAGCGAGGTTCTCCCTTCCCTCCGCAAAACTGGTAAATATGAGGTACCTAAAAAATCTGAAACACACATAGAGGCAGAGCCTATCCTCAATAAACCCCACATGATCACGATTCAGGATATTAACTTCCTGACTTATATTGAAACGCGGCAAATCCGCAAGAACTTAGAAGGCGAAGTTAAATATTATACCAAAGCGGAAACCGGCGAATCTGGCATCAATTTTCAAAGTTTAGCCAATGCTTGTGGTGGAGTGAGTGCAAAGACACTCAAGGAGGTTCTTGCCAAATACGAAAACCCTTATCTCACAGAGGACATTGTAAAAGACCAGTTTTGTGAGTCGGCGATTAATTATTTCGCCTTTGAAGCCCCACAAAAAAAGACCAAAGCTAAGGAATTACATCGAGATTTTTCCTACTATGGAATTAAAACCTTTATTCAAAAGAAGACTGACTATCCAACGCAACTAGCTCTAAATCATAGACATTATTCGAAACCCTAATTATCGCCTTATGCTTATTGAGCTGAACGGAGGTTTCGAATAATGTCTCATGATGATAGCCTCGAACTTTCCATCGAAGCGAAACTGCAACAAGAAAACAAAATATTACAACTGGAATTAGCAGCAAACAAAGCCCGCCTAGAAGAACAAGCGGCAGAAATTCATAACCTAAAATACCAGCCAAGACTAGAGAAAACCTACCAATCTCGCGTCCAAGAAATTATGGGCGGTCAACGCGAAATTTACCTATCCCATCCGCTGCCAGGCCGTGTGGATCTTATCACTAATCAATGTGTAGTAGAAATCAAAAAGTTAGAAAACTTTTCAAGTGCCTTTGGCCAATTATTGCATTACAAAGCTAAACTACAGGGAACTGAGCACGAACAAAAAACCTATGTTGTATATCTATTTGGTAAGGTAACTGAGGAAGAAAAACAGGTATTAGAAAAGATGGCTGATCTGGCTCAATTCCAACTTATAATTGATAAAGAAATCAAAGATTTTATGGATGAAGATGAACTGACAACACGAGATAAATTACGTATGGTAATTGGATAGCTCGCAGCACAAATTACTTTAACTGTTTGAATGTACTAGACTATATCGAATAATAAAAGCGTAACTCGCAATGAGGTAGGGCGCAATAACCAACGGGCATTGCGCCAAAATGCTTAACACATTTTTACAATAGTGGCTTTATGATAAACATTAGATTGGATATTTGAAATTAAATTCGGTGCAATGCCCGTTGGTTATTGCACTACCTCGCTGAACCAGTGTCTAAAAAATTAACTTCTCAATAATATGATGCCATAACTTATTGAGTATTTACATCTATTCATCCAAACGATACCCAAAACCTCGTATAGTCCGAATTTTTACACCACAGTTATGTAATTTATGACGTAATCGTGAAACATAAATCTCGACTGCATTGTCACTTAATTCATTATCCCAATCACTAAGACTTTCTACCATAACCTGTTTAGATAATGGTTTGGGGCTAGCTAAAGCTAATTGTTGTAAAATTTCCCATTCACGTCCTGTTAAATCCAACGGCTGATCATTTACTTCTGCCACACGCCTTGCCAGGTCTATACGGATTTTCCCTGCAAGTAATTCCGAAGAAGTACCTGAACCACAACGGCGAATGAGTGCCCGCATTCTAGCCAATAATTCTGGAATTTTAAATGGCTTTACCACATAATCATCAGCTCCAAGATCTAATCCTGTGATACGATCATGTAAGCCGTTGCGAGCTGTAAGTAATATGATAGGCATAGCAGAACCACTTTGCCGCCATCGTTTAATTAGTTCACAACCATCCATTCCTGGCAAACCAATGTCGACTATAGCCAAATCGTAATGAGTAATATGGATCAATTTTTCTCCAGGTTCAGCTGCTGTTAGGTGATCGACTGTATAGCCATTGCGTTGTAATGCCTCTACTAGTGCATCAGCTACGATCTTATCGTCTTCTATTAATAAAATGCGCATTGTATATTTAAAAAAATAATAAATTTAATATGGCACGTAAATACTGATTCTATCTCTTTCTGTGAGCGCATAAGTATTTGATAATGCTATATAAAATTATGAAAAAGGTAACTTATGGCCAAAAAAAGTATGATAAGTGTGTACTATCAATACTTATAAAGCTAATTGTGCGTAGGATATTATTACCCATAGAAAGCCGTAGAATCAGAAAAATTTTAAATGTGATACTTTTTCGGCTTAATTTTTGTTGACAAATTTGATTTGATAAAGTAGAATAGACATTATTCAAAACCCTAATTATCGCCTTATGCTTATTGAGCTGAACGGAGTTTTTGAATAATGTCTAATTTATAAGTTCATCTTAAGTTGATCTTGTAAATTTATCTTTTTTACTTCAATATTATTAATTAACAATATGCGAAAAATTACTTTATTTGTTGCATTGCTTGTTGGTTTGATGGTGCAATTTTCTATAGTTGATGCACGCCCTGCTAACAATTATTCAGATGCTGATAATTTTGTGTCTGTCTCAAGACGTGAAAACCGTCGTAGTAATCGCAGTTCCAGTAGAGGTAACCGTAGTTCCAGTAAAGGTAACCGTAGTTCCAGTAAAGGTAACCGTAGTTCCAGTAGAGGTAACCGTAGTTCCCGTAGGGATAACCGCCGTTATCATAGATACAATCGCCGCTATAACCACCGTTATCATAGATACAATCGCCGCTATAACCGCCGTTATCGTAGATACAATCGTCGTTATAACCGCCGTTATCGTAGACACAATCGTTATTATTAATTCTACTTTGTAACATTGACAACTGTAGGTTGGGTTAATGGTCTCATAGTCAACCCAACATCTTACTGACAAAGTAGAATTAACCTCACCACCCAAGCTGTATCGTAAGCCATTGATCCACGGTATAAAGAAACTTAGTGTTTTAAAAAAGTGATAAGTGGCGAGAGAATTAACAACCATTATACTAGTAACTTCTTAACTATTTTTTAATTAAGGAAATGTTCAGATAGCACCATATATTATAGCTGACATTATCTAACTTGCCCCTACACATTCTAAAAATTATGGATGTTATGGGGATAAATAGATTATAAAAAACTCTGTCAGAAATTAAATATATTCCTTTCATAAGGGAATTGTTATGCGCAAATTTACTATCTTAGCCATACTACTTATTAGCCTTTTAGCCCAATTTTCTACTGCTGAAGCTCGACATAGACACCACGGCAGACATCATGGCCGACACCATGGCGGTGCCGTAATTGCCGGTTTGCTTGGATTAGGTTTAGGAATAGCTCTTGCAAATCCCAGAGTATATAACGAATCAGAAACTGTCATTATTGAACGTGATTACTACCGCCCCAGACGTAGCCGCTATTATCGGAGACGCTATAGAGATCGTTACTATGACGATAGATATTACGAACGGGATCGGTATGATTACTAATTGCTAATTCTCGACTAGCTAGATTTTTTTTGCCTTACCACATATCAGTTTTATCAATATCATTAGCTTAATCTTAAAATGATGGGTGGTAAGGATAATAACTTTAGATTTTTTCTATAATATTTTATTTAGAATAATTAAAATTTTAAAGCCTTCGCCATTATTCCCATAAGATTAGAACCGCCAGAACCCTGTACATATTGCAAGGCCACTTTAATAAATTTAGCTATCATATCTGGAGATAATCCTAGTTGAGAAAAAATTTGCGTTAATTGGGCCATTTGTCCTACATTCTTATATCCTAACAAAGCACCAATAGATGCAATCCAACCTCCTGAATTATTAGCTGATACACCATTTTGAGCAGCTTTACCAAGTTCAGGAGCACCACCAATAAGAGTAGCATAATCAGTTGCAGAAAGGTTTTGTTTCACAAGGGTCATGATGGCACTGATACCAGCCATAGCCTGTTTCTCGCTAACTCCTAGCTGGCTTGTGATCATACTAACTAGGCTTTTAGTAATTACTGAGGTAGGTGTTTTGGCATTAGGTGTCTTTGTTTCAGGTGCTGCTTGCTTGGTAATTTCTGGCTTTTTTGAGCTTGCAGAAGTTCCTTGTGCAGTAATTGGCGGCACTGTATTGTTAGATTTTACTGGAACTGTAGTATCAGATGCTACTTCAGCGGCCCAAACTGGGATACAAAATACAAGAGAGAGCATTATTATTGAGATTTTATATAAAATTAAGAATTTTCGCATCGTTTCCACTCCCTATGCTTGAGGGTATATTTTTTAGTATTTACTATTAGTATTTACTATTTAATTCTATTTTGTCAATTTAGTCTTGATATAATATGTTTATGATATTATAATATTTTATGGTAACTTTTCTCGCTACCTATCAGTTTGCAGGTAGAATAGGTAGAATCAAAGCGAAATCCATCATTTTCAGTTAGTTAATAAATATGATAAAACTGATAGATGGTAAGATTATTATCTTTAATATTATTCTTTTAATTAAGGATAATTGAGCAAAAAACTGAATAATGTCAGATATCTTAGGTCTCTTAGGAGGCACGTTTGATCCAATTCATTACGGTCACCTGCGACCTGCACTAGAAATCCAACAAACTTTGGGGCTAAAGCAAATACACTTTATACCTCTTGGCACTGCTGTACATAGAGCACCACCCGTTGCTAGTGCTAGACAACGTCTGCAAATGGTCCAAGCTGCTGTATTAGAGCAACCAGAATTCATAACAGATGCGCGTGAGGTTAACCGCACAACACCTTCGTATACTATAGATACTCTAATACAATTACATGAGGAAAGACCTAATGCAAAACTATGCATGCTTTTGGGGGCTGATGCTTTTGCTAATTTTTTAACTTGGCACAAATATTTAGATATCCTACAATTAGCTCATCTAATAGTTATGCAGCGTCCTAACACTATAGCAATACCTAAAACGCCTAAAGATCCAGCCTTATCTATGCTATTAGCTGAACGTTACTATCAAAATTTTCAAAATTTAGGACAGGCATTGCCAGGGCGTATTATTTTGCAACCTGTAACCCAACTTGCTATCAGCTCTAGTGCTATTCGTAATGCGTTAGCTTTTGGTAATAGTGTACGGTTCTTGCTTCCTGATCCAGTAATACAAATTATCTATAATCAGTCTATTTATTTATAAATTTGGGACTTTTTTAACAAAAAAGCTATGAAGTGTTAGATTAGGTAGATTAGCTTTTTTATTCTTGCTATAATTTGTATTAACTATAATAATATATTAACTATATATTTACTATTTCTAAAGATAAACCCAAAAAATAAGTATTCAGGGAATATATTCTTTTAAAATAAATTATGAAAGCTTATGTTAAGGAGGCGTATTTAATGAATAGGCTTCGACTAATAATGTTATCCTTAGGGGTGGGCCTAATTATAGGCTGCCAGACCCACTCGGTTAAGACTACTGGTACGGTAACAGCACTGCCTAAACCTGTAGGTTATCTAAAATCCTATCAATTCAAAATGCAGGCTGCACATCACTGGAACATGCTTGCTAAATACGAAGCAAAACGCATTTTTGGAGCAACTAAACATTTAGAAAAACCCATCTATATCCATGCACCTGCTGACAAAACGCCATTTGTACAAGCCTTCCAAACCATGTTACAAACCAACTTAGTAAACTTAGGAGCTACAATAACAATTAACCCGGTTGTAGGGGGATTAAATGTTAGTTATTACACCCAAGTGGTAGAGCATAAAGATCGTGGATATACAGAAATACACGCCTCCCAACCTGGCAGTGTTGGATCACGCCCTGTTATGCTAAGCAATAAATCCTTCTGGGATTCCAACAACACATCAAATAGTTCAGGATGGGGCTGGACATGGCGTAGTAACAGCTATGATAATGGGCCACATAGTCATCATATAGATCCCGATCCCAGTGATTATAGCAAAAGCTATGAACAAGGTGGATTAGGCCGTCAGGCTTTTAATTGGGGATATAGCAATATAGATCCTACTGAAGTCATGATTACTACTCAAATTGTGGATGGCCAATTGGTACTCTATTCATCAACCCACAAATTCTATTATAATCCTGGTGATACTGGACATTATCGTACCGCAGAAGAAAATCGTAGTACTACATTTGGCGTAGTTGGAGAATCTTCGGCGGTAAATTATGCTCCGCAGCAATATCAAGAGGAATAACCTTTATGGCAGCAGTAAAAACGTTACTGATCGGAGCAATATCTGGCCTGTTATTATTACAAATAACTGGTTGTTCGACTGTAATGCCAAAACCCAAAGCCTATATTGTAGATGCAAGCTATTCAGCAGCTGATGGTTTGATCACTGGAGCAGGACGTACCTTAGCCCATCGCAAACCCCTTATCGCAGCGACGTTTGTAAATGTAGATGATTTAGAAAAAGCGGCTTCATTTGGACGTACTGTATCTAGACAAGTAGCATCGCGCTTTACCCAACGTGGCTGGTTAATTATAGAAATGCTATTTCGTCAAAATGTCTTTATCAAGAAGAATAGTGGTGAATTTGCGTTATCTCAGGAATTACGTGATATAAGCTCTCAGCATGATGCCCAAGCTGTTATAGTTGGTACTTACTCTATTGGCCGCGATACTGTCTATATAACAGCACGACTTATCAGAGCATCTGATAGTATTATCTTGGCTTCGGTTGATTATACATTACCATTAGATAGAAATATGGCATTTTTGTTGCGCCAAGATTTGGAGTCTAAAAAGACTAAAAAACATTGGTTAACCAAAGACTAATTGGTAGGTTGGGTTGACGATTAAAAACCATCAACTCAACCTACAAACTAGATCACAATTCTGTTATGAAGTATCAACATATATACACATATTAATAAATCCTAACATGGGAATGATCAACCGATTATTCCCTCGCTGATTCCTCGGAGGAAAGACAAGGCTTAGGGTTACTTAAATACCCGAGTTCTCAAGTAACAACGAACTTGAGGCATCCTTCATTTTCCAGTTTACACTTTTTTATCGTTCCCATGCTCTGCGTGGGAACTCATCCTGAACGCTCCTGCGTTCCAAATTGAACGTTTCCACGCAGAGCGTGGGAACGATTAGTGTAAAGTACTTTTGAAGACAAATGGAGGATGCTTATATAATAGACATTATACCGATTTTTAACCAAAAAGTCCAGTTCCATCGTAGAAATCAGAAAATTTTCTATTAAATTCAATATGTTACAAAAATTGATATAATTTCTATTTTTTCTATTAAATTCAGTTAGTTATGAAAATCGGTATAATAGACATTATCCGAAACCTTTTCCCAGACTAGTAAAGATAAGACCAAAAGTTAGGTTTCGAATAATGTCTAATGTCTAATTATATTTTATTATTACAAGTAATTATTTACAAATTAATTCTACTTTGTCACATTAAAACTTAACTTCTTAATTCACAAAGAATTGATGCAAAGTATTGTTTTCAATAAAATAAAGGTCTTATTTGGTAA
>LFCU01000187.1 GCA_001044195.1 Candidatus Achromatium palustre | reverse complement strand
ATTTATTGCCACGTTTAAATGGCTTTGAACTACTCATGGCAAGCTATGCGATGGCGCATTTAAAGCTGGATCTGTTATTAGCCGAAACTGGCTTTAAACCTACATCCGAGCAACGCTTTCGAGTTTATTTAACTAATAGTTTGGAAGAGCATCATCCTGATACTGGTACCCTATTTGCCAGTTGGTTAAGTACTGAAGCGAATGAGGCTAACCATATTAAACGTGATACGCCGGTGATGTGTGTTATTGGCAATCCGCCGTATAGTGTAAGTAGTACCAATAAAGGGAAATGGATTGATAATTTAATTGCTGATTACAAAAAGGATTTAAATGAAAAAAGCTATAATTCGCTTTCTGATGACTACGTAAAATTTATTCGTTACGGTCAGCATTTTGTTGAAAAAAATGGCAGCGGGATATTAGCCTACATTTCTAACAATAGTTTTATTGATGGAATTGTATTTCGGCAAATGCGCAGGCATTTGTTAGAATGCTTTGATAAGATTTACATCTTAGATTTACACGGCAATGCTAAGAAAAAAGAAGTTTGTCCTGACGGCAGTCCAGACCAAAATGTTTTTGACATTATGCAAGGAGTTTCGATTAACATTTTTGTAAAAACTGACAAAAAGAAGAAAAATGAATTAGCTCAGTTATTACATTTTGATGTACAGGGAAAAAGAGATTTTAAATATGATTTTTTAAATAACAACAATTTAAAATTAATAAATTGGAAAAAACTAAAATACTTTGCACCAAATTACTTTTTTGTGGATAAGAATTTTAGTAATCTTTCAGCCTATGATATTGGTTTTAGAGTAAGTACATTATTTACCACATATACAAGTGGGATAAAAACTCATAAGGATAAGGAACTGGTCAGTCATAAAAGATTCCTTGAAAATAATGAAGAATATTACTACCGTCCTTTTGATAAGCAATTCATTAATTATGATTTAGATAAGGTTGTTAGGAATAGATATTTGATAATGAAGCATCTTCTAAAAGAAAATATCGCTATATTGTTTCCAAGGCAAGCCATAAACGCAAAATTTGGATTTTTTGTAAGTAAGGGGCTTACTGACATTAATTATACTGGTACTGCAGGACAATTTGGTGCTGGACTTACATTCCCCCTCTACCTTTATCCGGAAACTACTGGCCAACAAACCCTAGAGCAAAACACAGCAGAAAGAACACCAAATCTAAATACCAAAATTGTAAAACAAATAGCAGATAAACTAAGTTTAACTTTCACCAACGAAAAAGAGGCAACCAAAAACACCTTTGCTCCGATAGACATTTTAGATTACATCTATGCCGTCTTACACTCCCCCACCTATCGACAGAAATACAAGGAATTCCTAAAAATAGACTTCCCCCGCGTACCCTATCCCCAAGACCAAAATACCTTCTGGCAGCTAGTAAAATTAGGCAGCGAACTTCGACAAATCCACCTATTAGAAAGCCCCATAGTAGAACACTATATCACCCAATATCCAATAGATGGCGATAATATAGTCGATAAACCCAAATACCAAGACGGCAAAGTCTATATCAACGCCAGCCAATACTTCGCTAATGTGCCCCCAATAGCCTGGGAATTCTACATCGGTGGCTATCAACCAGCACAAAAATGGCTTAAAGACCGTAAAGGCCGTAAACTAGAATTTGATGATATTTTACACTATCAAAAAATCATCGTCGCCCTTACGGAAACGGATAGACTTATGCACGAGATTGATAAAATTGTAATTGCGTAAAAAACTCTGACCATTCCTACACACTGCATGGCAACAAACGCTGCAAATTCTTTTACTATTGGATATTCGATAATGAGTAATACACTTGCTAAACCACCTTTAATTGAAGCTATATTTGAATTTCGATGGGGACAAACCCAAAAAACTTCTCAAGGAACAGAGTTGAAATTTGAAGATGAAGATAAAGTCTTTTTCCTAGGCCAATTTCATAGTGTTGCTAAACAATCTGGATACGCAATTTCTGAGTCATTGCCTAGCCCTATTCAAGGACAACTGCTCCCTTATCAAGCTGCTTTCCGTTTCAGAAAAGATAAGAATACTTGGCCTTGTTATCAGGTTGGCCTGGGAATTTTTACGGTAAATCAAGTTAATGACGGATATTCATGGAAGGCTTTTAGGGATACAATTATAGAGGGGTTAGGTATTTTAGATAAAGGCCATCCTTTGGGTCTTAAAAACCTTCCAGGATTTGCACTTTCTTTGCGCTATATAAATGGCTTTTTTAAAAAAGAACAAAATACTTTTAGTGATTTAGATTGGTTTTCTGAAAAATTTCAGATTGGTTTAACCATACCTAGTAAATTAAAAGAGTCTGAGCTTTTATCGCAAGATTTTAAGATTCCAGTAATGTCTGTAGAAACTATTACTAAAAACCCTGCTGGTAAATTATCCCTGACTTTTAGAAATGCCGTTATCAATGCCCAACCAGGAATAGTGCTTGATATTATTACTATATCCACAGAGACAGAACTGCCTTCAATTGATCATGATTCTATTATTAAATGGGTTGATGAATCTAAGAAAATTCAGTATCTAGCTTACGATTCTGTTTTGAAAAACAATTAAGTGGGATATTTTTTATGATGCAGCTAAATTATCAAGGATTATCAGTTTCGATTGACGGGGATGTTATTGCATCTTCTCCACTCATTGTGTCTAAAAATGCTACGCAGCCTGCTAAATCCGTATTTTTTAGTAAAGAGTTATTTACTAATTTTTATGAATATTTAGCTCCTAGTGAAAAATCTTCGCTTTATGACTCCGTACCTTCTAGCTTTAGTTCGGGTAGCATTTTAATAAGTACGTTGTCTACGCCATCTATACTTATGCCCACACGCTTATTAGATGAATGTGTATACGATTTCCTCGATGCTGACTCTATTAGGCGTTTTAATCTTTTTGCCTCTTATGTTGATGGATGGGATAGTGGCAAAGGAAAATCATTATCTCCGTTTTCGACAGCCATGCTAAATATATTCATTCGTGCTGCATTAGATAAGAATTGGTTACCATCAACCGCTCCAAGTATATTCATGACATACGATGGATATCTTCAACTTATATGGGAAGATGCTAACAGAAATACTCTTGACTTAGAATTTACTAATAATAGTGTTGAATATTATTTGGAATCTTCCGGAAAGGAAGGCGAGGTTTTACTCAATCAAATAAATGATTGGTTAAACAGTGGAATTTCCGCATAGTGGGCAATACGGATTCTTACATGACAAGACCAATATGCAAAAAGGATGAAGAGGTATTGCGTGCGGTAACTGATCCTGCACATTATGACTCAAATAAAAAGAGAATTTCATCAGCCTTATTTAAGGGTGCCAATATATCTGTAAGTCGTTTAAAAATACTTTCATATAATCAGCTAATAATTATTTTTAAACAGGAACTTGAAAATAATAGAAGTCGATTACTTGGAACAGGACAACTTTCTGTAGCCACCATCGAAGATCTAGCTAAATTGCATGTAGAAGCGGATCCCACCGAGACAAATCCTGCTCATGCAGAAATTTCTGGAACAATAAAGCAAAGAGGTGTTGCAAATAACTTAATAAAGGCAATGACTTTTAAGGATGCAGATTAGCCAGGTAGGGTGTGCACTGCACACCTTTTTTCCTTAAAACGTTAATTTATGGTGCGCAATGCGTACCATACCTAGCTTGAATGTGTATATTTTTGTATGTGATCATATCATGTATAATTTTACCATCTAGTTTTTAGTTGACTTTTTACAATCATGAAACTACTGTATTTCAATTAATTATAAATACTTTAGTATTATGGTAATCGTTTTAAATTTTGATCTACCGATAATTTAAAAAACTGGATAGTCGAGTATGTACAAAAAACAACCATATTGCTTAATTATAAAATCACATGACCTACGAAAGCCTCGATTTAAAAAAACCAATAGAGTCTGATGACTATCAAGAATGTTCTGAATTTGTCGTATCATCAATCGAGACCATTATGAAGGAGGCTATGGATACTGGACAGAATAAGATTATAATCAATACAAACCTAAAGTTCGGAATCCCAATGGAAAATGTGAACAAAATAGCAGGACCTTTCATTGAAGCATGGGTATTTGAAGTATTTACTGAGTTACTTGAAGATAGCCAGAATAAATATAATTTAATCAATGTTGAAGCTGGCGAAAGATTGAATATGGCTGATGTTATCCTTCAATTTAAAAAGATAAGAAAAAGAAGTAGCGCAGTGACAGGCTATGTTGATGTAAAAGCCACATCTAAAGATATTGAAGGAAGCGGAAAATCACCCAATATAACATCATTTTCATGAATTAGGAGCGCATACATCAAAGATCCAGATTATATTTTTGTGATTCTTTCTATCAGACATAGAGTATTTAGCACTCGTGATGAAGATACAAAAATGATGATGGGTGTTATGGAGGTCATCGACTTTAACGCTTACGATTTAAAATACCTGTCTGATACTGATCTGAGCTATAACCCTGCTCTTGGAACCGGACAAATTCAGGTTAAAGATATTCATTATGTAACAATTATTAAAAGAACTACATGGGAATTTTGCCAATTACTTGATAAGAAATTCATAGCTTCAAAAAAAGGCTACAGGCTTTGGCTTGAATATGCAGAACAGAATGGGTGGATAAAGTAGATGAAATCAATTGATTTACGTTGTGGTGATGCCCTTGAGTTATTCAAAGAAATAGATAGCTCAACAATTGATGTTGTTATTGCAGATCCACCTTACAATCTTGGCAAAAATTACGGAAACAATAATGATTTAAAGGGATTTGATGAATATTTAGAATTTTCAAAATTGTGGCTATCTGAGTCAAAGCGAGTATTAAAGCTGGAGGGAACTATATACGTATTCATGGGAGTCAGGTTCATTTCTTACCTTTATGATATCCTAGATAGAAATTTAGAAATGTTCTTCAATAGCTGGATCGTCTGGCATTACACGCAGGGTCTAGGAAAAACAAAAGGCTTTTCACCTAGGCATGATGACATCTTAATGTTCACAAAATCCAATAAGCATACTTTCAATTTAGATAATGTCCGCATACCTCAGAAGTATTATCGCACTCGAAACAATATGCGTGGAGCTAACCCAGGAGATGTATGGGAGTTTTCTCATATCCATTATTGCAACCCCAACAGGCAAAACCACCCCACACAAAAACCGGAGGGTTTAATCGAAAGAATGGTTTTAGCGTCTAGTAATGAAGGAGGCAACATTCTTGATCCCTTTTCCGGCAGCGGAACCACTTTACGTGTTTGTCAACAAATCAATAGGAATGCGATTGGGTTTGAGCTAAATCCAGAGTATGTAAAAATGACTTGGGCGAGATTAAATGAGAAATTTACAGGATTCGATAGCGTAGATCCAAGAATGGAACGAGTACCCAATGATCTTTGTAAACCAGAAATACGTAATGAATATTTAGATAACCATATTCATTGGTTTTTGAATAACCATGAAAATTCCCTTGAAGTATTCAAAAAAGCAGTAAAAGAAAAATATGGAGCAGAAATAAACAATAAGCCAATAGTAACTACACAAGCGGAATTATTTTGATGTATTTTGACTCTATCCCATTATTAATTAACAACCAACCCCATCTATCGACAAAAATACCAAGAATTCTTAAAAATAGACTTCCCCCGCGTACCCTATCCCCAAAACCAAGACACCTTCTGGCAGCTAGTAAAATTAGGCAGCGAACTTCGACAACTCCACCTATTAGAAAGCCCCATAGTTGAACAATATATCACCCAATATCCAATAGCACGGTAGGTGCGATTAGTGAAGCGTAATCGCACACGTGATATTCATCAAACTAATGTTTAAATGGTGGTAAAGATAATTGTGCAATTACACTTTGCTAATCACACCTACAACTCTGGCTTAATCGTACCTACGCGCTAAACGTTTACAATCATCTTACTTATAAAATACCCAAGGTAAAACAATATGTGTGAATATGGTTGGATGGATGAGAAATTGCCGTATGGAATGCGACGTGCAATGGAATATCCAGTTTACCTTTGGAGCATAGCACAAGGCAGAGAAATTAAGATGTTATATATTCCACCAGGTGAATTTGTTATGGGTACCGATGATGAAGCTATGGACGAAAAACCACGTCATATAAGAAATTTAGAATATGGTTTCTGGATTGCACGTACACCTATTACCTGGAACGAATTTCGCTTGTTTATCAATGCAACAGCTTGCGTTGAACCGCCCCATCCACCGTGGAAAATACAAAATGATCTGCCAGTGACTAATGTAACCTGGTTTGAGGCTAAAGATTTTTGTAAATGGTCTGGTCTTAATCTTCCCACAGAAGAAGAATGGGAAAAAAGCGCACGTGGAGACTCAGGAAATATTTTTCCATGGGGTAACGAATTACCAAACCTAAAACGATGTGTTTGGAGAAAACATCCTAAATATGGAAGGATATCACCTGCTTTAGTAGGTAATTTTCCTGATGGAGCATCACCATATGGAGTGCTTGATATGGCAGGTAATGTATGGGAGTGGTGTGCTGATTATTATGATCCTTATGCCTACACAAAAGGTAATGGTTCCTCTACTATCAAAGAGGCCCGCGTATATCGAGGTGGAGGTTTTCGTAGTACAAAGAAATCTTGCCGAACAACAAAGCGTGCAGCTCATTTACCTAATGAACGCCACATCGGTCTAGGCTTTCGTCCTGTAAAAATCTCCAAGTATGACCTAAATTCTGCACGAACCTATTAACGACACTAAACATATCATATACAATAAAACATAAATGGAAATCTAACCAAAATTTAGGTTATCTTAAACCAAAAAACTGGATTAATGAGAAAACAAAAGAGGATTAAATACATAAAATAGCAGATAATTTTTTAAAAAATTGACGACAGACAATAGTAGCACATTAGGTGCGATTAGTGAAGCGTAATCGCACGTGATATTATCCATCAAACTAATGTTTAAATGGTGGTAAAGATAATTGTGCAATTACGCTTTGCTAATCACACCTACAACTCTGGCTTAATCGTCCCTAAGTGCTTTACTACGATAAATATCTGACGTATGTTTGTCATGCACAATCAAATCAATCAAAGCATTTTGAATAATCTTCGCACCTTTTTCGTTATAATGCATAATATCCCAATAATTACTATCCTCACTGGTAAAATTGGAGCGAAACATAAAATCAATATAATAACCGTATTGACGTGTCTTGGAGATCTTAAACACACGGCGTTTACATTCTTGATATTTTAACATTCTAGCCGCATTTTCAGAACCCAGATAATGTTGATGATAAGGAACCATCACCAGTACAATCCTAGTTGTAGCTGGTAGCATGGAAAGTAAGAGCTGCAATTTTTGCAACTTAGGATAGGGTTTATGTCTTAGGTAATGTAGAGGAAACGCTGCCCGTTTTAATAATTTCACAGGTGGAATAGGTGTGGTTTGCCCATAGATATTATAACGAGCTTTGGCTAAATCATAAGGGACTCCTTTACGATTTAAACTTGCATATCCATCTCTACCAAAGCGTTGTACGCCTTTTATGCCCATAACATTACCAATTTGTCGACCTGCTAACTCTATATGCTTAAAATTTAAAATATATAAATAATTATTCCATGGATTATCATCATAAAGCCATGAAGGGAAAGGACGTGGGGTCAAACGTGAACCTAAACCTTGAGGACTACACCAAACTGTATCTATACCCCAAAGTACCATTTTAGGATTTGGGTGATGTCGCAAAAATAGCTGAAACATTTGTCCTTGTTCCCACCAAGTCCCTGAATCAAGCGATAGGTTAGAAAACTTTGTATTAAATATATTATTAATATCATCTGGTTTGATCATTCTAGTCGTAGATGTACCAATAATCAAACTGTCAAAATTTGTGTCTCTAGCAATTGATGTATAGCCAAAACGTTGATTATTTGTGACTGGAATACGTTCCAGAGGTAAACTCAAAGGTAAAGTATTATTTGGATCTACCAAGGCAACAAATAAGAATATAAAAATTAGCGTTCCCATAGCTGTCTGCAAAAAACGATAAACAAAAAATTGTTCTGGGGATTCCAGATTGATTGTATACACGCCTGAAGTTTTTTCGTAAATTAAAATTGAAAATAAATAAATTCTTGTTCTAAAGAACCACCAAGATATATGACCGTCAAAACAAATATAATTGCCAACGCTATAGCAACAACAGTGTAATGCCAAAATTGATATGTAGCAATATAATGTGGTTCCGGAATTACAATGGCCACAATGAAGGCACATGCTAATAAGGCTATTTGCTTACTATTAAGTATATAATCTGTATTGATTGTAATTCCAAAGCCAAACAGTGAAGTAATTACATTAAAGGCTGATATAATACTTTCAGCTCTAAAAATTACAAAAGCTATGAATACAAACAGGATTGTTAATAACCAACTACTAACCTTAGATAGATTTATTCCATTTTGATTCCATAAGTGATTCATCACTAATCCTATGCCATGTAACCCACCCCAAATAATATAATTCCACCCGGCACCATGCCAAAGACCACCAAGCAACATAGTTATCATTAGAGCTGATGATCTTCGTGTGGCACCATACCTATTACCTCCCAAAGGTATATACAGATAATCACGTAAAAAGGTAGATAGAGTTATATGCCAACGATGCCAAAAATCTATAAGAGAAGTAGCTCGATATGGGATATTGAAATTGATAGGTAGCTCTATACCAAATAGCAACGCTATGCCAATAGCCATATCTGAATATCCTGAAAAATCAAAATAGATTTGTAACCCAAATGCTAAAGCTGCTATCCAAGCATTAACTATAGTTAATGCTTGGGTTAAAGATGTATGAAATAAAGGATCGGCGATAGTTCCTAGAGTGTCAGCAAATAGCACTTTTTTCAGCAATCCAAGTATTAATAAAATCAATCCTGTGGCAAATTTATTCGCTATATTTTGCCAGTGGGGCATAGATTGTAGTTGGGGTACCAAATGGTTATGGTAAACAATCGGGCCTGCAATTAATTGCGGAAAGAACCCTATAAACAAAGCATAGTCTAAGAAGCTATGTGCACATATCTGGCGTTTTTTAGCAGCGACTAAAGTCGCAATTTGTTGAAACGTGAAAAATGAAATAGCCAGAGGTAGAATAATATGCATTCGTTTTATATCTATCCCTAAATACTGCAGATTGATTACAAAAAAATTAAAGTATTTAAAGAAACCTAAGACTGCTATATTGATAGCAATACCTAAAAATAAAAGTAAATTTTTTTGATGTTGAAAGTGCAGTAAAGCTTGTATCAATAAATAATTTATGCAGATAGAAATTAATAGCAGAGGTAGTAACCTAATATCCCAGTAACCGTAAAAGATTAATGATGCAATTAATAACAACACCTTAAGAATTGAATGCTTATTATGATACTTTCGTGTAGCCACAAACCAATAGATAATCACTGTTAAGGGCAAAAAACATAGCAAAAATAGTTGTGAATTGAATAGCATTTGAAATAAATCAAGTTGAAAATGAGGTTAGGATTTGGCTAAAATTAACTTCCCGATTTTTGTTTAACCTATGAAATTATCTCATCACCTATCAGTTATTTTGTAAACCATTGGTCTAAGGTATAAGGAAACTTATGTTTTAAAGAACCAGAACTAACTTATATGGTCGATGTCATTGCAAAAAAATATGGACATCAAGTATTGAGAACACCACCGTATCATCCTGAACTTCAACCTATAGAAAAATGTTGGGGTATTATCAAAAATGAAGTAGCACGTAACAGCAATTTTACTATGGAAAACTTAAAAGATACAGCTAGATAAAGCATTTGACAAAGTGACTTCAGAAGTTTGCCAAAAAATAATAAAAAAGACACGTAATATTGAAGATCAATTTTGGTGCGAGGACGCAGAACTTGACAGAAGACAATAAAATCTTTCATTGTAACACACAAAAAATTTAAAACTATCTTTTCATTTGCGAAGGACTATAACTACTTCAATGACCGGATGAATAGTGGATTTGTTGATGGGGCTAATAACAAAATTAAAGTGCTTAAACGACGTTGTTATGGATTGTCGAATTCTGCTCATTCATTTCAAAGAATCAAATTGGATTTCAAGGGGGTATGCAACGTTCTCTAATAAAAACAGTACGTTGTGTCGTTGAGGATTTCGGTCAATTTTAGGGGTGTATAGTTAGGAGTATTTGGTGTTATATTGATGGTATATTAAAGTATTTTTTGAAAAAATGAAATCCTAAAGAACTGAATATTATCGCATAATCTTAATAGAATCATTAAGTTACTAAATTTATTTGGACAAGCTATGGGAGGGGCTTTTGCCTTGTAACATGCTGTTTGGCTATTTTTACACGTATTTTATTTTTAAATTAGGTAAAGTTTGATGAGTTTTGTTGTTGTGATATTTTTTATTCTATTTTTGTTGACAATTTTTATGGCAAATATGTGCCAATAATAACCAAAAGAATTGTATGGTATTTTTATCTGACAAAGTAGAATTAAACATCTAATAATTATGGAGGCTTTGAACATTATTAAAGACACATATCAGAATTATTCCCTAAATTATTTCTCTTGATATCACAAAGTCTAAATGTATAAAGGAAGATTTGATATTGAATGTTCTTTTGTAAAGATATTTTAGTGCGCCCTGATGGACTCGAACCATCGACCAACTGATTAAAAGTCAGCTGCTCTACCAAACTGAGCTAAGAGCGCATGTTAAGGAAAGCTATTATTTATAGTGTCTATACTATTATACAGAAATTTTTAGATATAGCAATAGTTTTTAATAGTTTATTTCTAAAAAATTTTTTTGTTGCAACCAACATACTGATATTTAAAATAAAATTAGAGTATCAATAATATTTGTGCAGTAAAATATATGTAATTTGTGTAATACCTTATCACCTATCAGTTGTTTCGTAAATCATTGGTCTAAGGTATAAGGAATCTTAGTGTTTTAAAGAAAGTGATAGGTGGTGAGGTATAATACTTTTAGTACACTGTAGCGTACCCCAATTTATGGGGTATTAAGGTTTGTAACCACGATGTATAGCAACGATTCCACCTGTTAGATTGGTATAGTCACAATTTACAAATCCAGCTACTTCTAATAAACTTTTTAGAGATTCCTGATCTGGATGTACTCTAATAGATTCAGCTAGATATTGATAACTAGCCTCATCTCCTGTGATTAAGCGACCAATTTTAGGTAATATTTGGAAAGAATACAAGTCATAAGCAAAACGCAATGGAGCATAAATAGGACGCGAAAATTCTAAAACTAAAGCGCAACCACCAGACTTTAGGACTCGAAACATCGCTTTAAGAGCTTTATCTTTATGAGTAATATTGCGTAAACCAAAACCAATTGTAACACAATCAAATTGCTCATCTGCAAAAGGTAAAGCCTCAGCATTGGCTTGCACATATTCAATATTACTAGCAAAGCCCATATCAATAAGTTTATTGCGTCCCAATTTTAGCATGGCAGCATTAATATCGGAAGCTACTACTTGCCCAGTTGTTCCTATACGACGTGCAAAGCTTTTGGTAAGATCTCCAGTACCTGCCGCCAGATCTAAGATACGTTGTCCAGGTTGTACGGCTGCTAGATTAATGGTTTCGTATTTCCAAAATCTATGAATACCAAAGGACATTAGGTCGTTCATTAGGTCATAACGATCTACTACGGAGTCAAAGACAGCTTGAACCCGCTTGACCTTTTCGGTCTCGGGGATTTGTTGGTAGCCAAAGTGAGTAGTTTTTTGTGATTCTGACATTAGTAGCCAGATCCTTAAATCAAAGTTTTAAATATTTGTATGGTAATATCGGAGATCATCCTTGAATAAAAATTGACTATCCAGGTTTTTGACTTGACAAAAGTCAAGCGTAAAAAACTGATAGTTGAGTTATAGTTTTTTTGGTATGATCGTATTATACTATAATTTGTCAAAAATAAAAAACTGGATAGTCGAATCAAACCTAATTCCTTCACCACCAATCACTTTATTTAAAACATTAAGTTTCCTTATACCGTAGATCAATGGTTTACGACACAACTAATAGGTGATGAGCATAATTCCATAATGCGTGTATGGCAGAAGCATCCAGCCATTACAAATAAAATAATGAATAATATGTTCGTAATGCTGGATGCTATCGTTTTACCATACTATAATTACAGTACGGTTAGAATATCAGATTTATTTCGTGCGTTCTAGCCGCCACAAAATGCCACAGCTTTAGTTTTATGACCAGTATTGAAAACGCAAAACTCATCAAAGCTACCTTGCGACCACATACGTAGAGTAGCACGTAACTTCTCAATAATGTATGGCATCTCATGTTGAGATAGTTTTAGATGTCTCGTAAGATGTTGGGTTGACGATAAGGACGTAATAAATACAACCTAAGCAGCTTAAGAGACCTCTTCTTCTAATAAAGCGGAACCTTCAGCGGTAATTACTTCAGTAGGTCTTAACACCCGATCTTCGCGTTGATAACCTTGACGTATTTGAGCTAAGATAGCACCAGGTTCTGTAACAGCATCAGACGCGGGACGAGTTTCGATTACTTTACAAAGGCCCACCACAGCCTTATTCTCAGGAAGCATAATTGGTGTAACACTACGTGTCGATAAAACACGCAACAGTTTGCGTTGCAAGGCTTTGAAACTATTCAAAGCTCTTTTAGTTGTCTTATTTAAATCATCCTGTTTCTCATTAAGGCTACTAAAAATATTTTCAAACCCATCCAATACTTCCATAATCTCTAAAAATAGAGTGTCCATATATTCTTGATGAGATTTATCCTGTTCTTTACTAGCCTGTGTGAGGTGTATCATCTGTTGCTGCATGGCAATTAATTTAGCAGCAAGCCGTTGTTTAGGGCTATCCATTTTTCTTATCTTTCAGTAAAAGGATCTTGCAAAGATAGCACTTGTTTATCTATAATAGCATTAATCGATTCTAACTCGAGAGACTTTGACTCAGACAAGGTTGGAATATTAAGTAAATAACGAAATTCCGCTGTAGCTCGAGCAAGTGGATCAAATAAAATACGTTGTGCATCTGCAATTTGTTTAGCATTATGTTTGCCACTACGTAACGCTTTGGTTACTTGTTGTAAAATATCCGTCTGAGATGCTGCAAATTCAATTGGCAATATAAGAAATGGATTTAACATATATAATACCTCAAACTATATTGCAATGTTGTTTATAGAATATACTAAAATATTATGGATACCAACGAAATATAGTGTATCTTAAGATTTAGTAACCATATAATTATGTATCAAGTTCATCAATAATTTGCTCCATAACTATATTAAAAACACTATTGGGAGCAGCCCTTTTAGTATATACAAGAATTTCCTGTAATTTTTTTATTTTATGTGGATTAGTGGTATTAGAATCTAAAATTTTAATAGTAGCCTTTTCCATTGCAGTCAAAAAATGTTTAACCAAATTTCTGTTATATTTAGAGCGTTCAATAACAGCAACTATAGCACTTAACTTGCCTTTGCTATAAGCTCGATTATATTGCTCATGATATGTAAGATTGTTGAATTGTGTATAAGTATCCTGGACGGAATAGCAATTTGGGCATAAAGATCTGGCTCGGTCGACATAGCGTTTATAGACTGATCTTGCACTGCCTTTATTGGCAAGAAATATTGATTTTTGACATAAAAAATTTGCCGCAGCTTCTCGAAATTCTAAGTCATCAATTTGGTATGCAAACCTCTCCATAATATCTACTAATCCCAAAAGCTTATCAAAGTTATGCTTGCCTAGTGTTATCTCAATTAGATCTTTACGATACTGGGGATACTCAACAAGTAATGGTAAAGCCTCCATAAGATAAGATTTACCTTTAGGATTGCCATTCATAACCAACTCTAAACCACAAATCCAAGCTACCTTTTGCCAACAATACAAGCTAAGTTTATCATTAGGCTTAGATTTTGGTAAATTCGCTATGGCCCGATCTGTTTCTCCCATTTCCGCAAGCTGCAAACTGTAGCCTGTGGCTGTAAAATATACTGCTATTGATAGAATTGACTCATCCCATTGCTCCATACTAGACCATGAATCAATGCTTTTTAGTACTGCATTGCTCAAATCAAATTGAGCCGCATAAGCTGATGTACATGGCCATATTTTTTGATGTTCATGAGGTATTTGCCAACTAGATATGGCCTGAATCACACGTTTTTCTGTTTGATAGTGACCTCGGAGGCTGTTGTTGATTAGGCCTTGTCGGTCATATTGTTCAAATAATTGGTCTAGTTCTTTTTGGAGTGATTGTTGTAGGGATTCTGCTGATATTGACTGTGTTTTTTTGGAAGGGGTTATAATTTGTTGTATGAGAAATGGGTTGTAGATAGCTGTTAGCCATAAGGTAATGGCCATTTGTAGGTATTCTATATTGTTTACGGCTAATTGTAGATATAATCTAGCATAAATGCCTAATTCAGATACAGAGGGCTGTTTTGGTAGAGGTAATAGATGTTGTGCTACTTCTTGGTATTTTGCTTGATTCCAAAGTGAAGTTATGGTTCGGGATTTAAGGTCATCTAATATAGGTTTAAGATTAACATTATCTTTTAGTAAAGGTAATAGTTGTGTGTAGAGATTATCTGGTATTGTAGATTGTATCGCTTCTTGATAAGCGAGTGGTACTAAAGCTATAATTTGTTGGTGTAATTTATCTATGCTAGAGCTATTGGAGTTATTATTAGAACTAGTTTGATTAGTTGTCTTGCTAACTATAGTTTTGTTAGCTAGAGTATTATTAATTATAGTATTACCTATAGTATGATTACCTATAGTGTGATTACCTATAGTGTGATTACCTATAGTGTGATTTTTGACACTATTAGATTCAGTAGCAGCTAATTTAAGCCACTGATCAATAGCACCTAAATAAAAGCCTTGTGCTGCTTGCGCATACCCTAAATGATAGCGAGCACTAAGGCTAACAGGCGGTTGCTCCTGCGCCCAAGCATAAGCTTCCCGATAATGCCCTAAATGTACTAACGCTATCAGCTTTTTATCTTTCAAAGATTGATATTCATCCTTAGATAGATTAGGCTCTGATAAAGTTTCATCATAAGTAATTAGACGAGTGTTCCAATCGTGCTTTTGTTCTACCTGATTAATATTGGCAAAAATCCTATCATGTCCAATTTTTTGGCGTAATTGTTTGATTTTTTGAGGAAGCCAATCTTCAAAAGCAGTTTGTTGAGCTTGTTCAAATTGTGTTAGTGCGTCGGCAAGTTTACCTTTCTTTTCTAGTTTACGACCTCGTTTTATGGCCTCTTTAGCATTTTGGTTTTTAATGCCAATGTCGCATTTTTGCAATTTGGCTGTAAGTTCTACGTTGGATTGATAACCCAACTTATGTTGTAAGGATTGTGCAATTTCTAGTTCGCGTTTTGCTAAGAGGAAATTGCCACGCTTTAGAAACCGTTCTCCTTTATTTAGAGCTGTTTCGTAATCGGATGCTTCAGTCATTATTGGGGTCTTATACTCAATCACTAAAAATATAGTACATAAAAATATTGATAACTATTGATATATTAGTTCTGCTTTGTCACATTGACAACCGTAGGTTGGGTTGACGGCCTCATCGTCAACCCAACATCTTACTAAAAGAGGTGCCGAGACAAAGCCTCGGCACCAAATACTTAAGCCTCAACACTAGATAATGCTCGACTATCCAGTTTTCTAATATTGACTTTTAAATTAGCAGATGTAGGTCGGGAGAGCGAAGCAATCCCGCCTTTTTTGAAAATGTCACAAATTTTTTACATTGCTATTTTCTACCAAATGTAGGCATTATTTCAAAGTAGTAAATTCATATAAGTAGTGGTCCAAAAATATTTTAACATTTTTTGTCCTAGTATCTTATTGATTTTTAGTGAAACAAAATGTTAAAAGACTTATGGGTATGTACTTAGAAGGGGTTTGTTTAAAACCAGCATTTTTTCTCAATATCAGAAAAATCTCTATGTTTGAAAAATTTTTTTGTTT
>LFCU01000112.1 GCA_001044195.1 Candidatus Achromatium palustre | reverse complement strand
GAGCGAAGCGATCCCGTCTCAATTTTAATAATACCTAAATTGGGTAGCAAATGACAATATAAAAAATTATGAGATGGAATAACATTTTCAAAATAGGCGGGATCGCTTCGCTCTCCCGCCCTACGGTCTGCCGCTTTTTAAGTTGTAGGGTACGCATTGCGCACCATCGAATGTGCGATTACGCTAAAGCTAATCGCACCTACGGCTCTTGGTCTAATTCAAAGGCATCATGCAGAGTGCGCACCCCTAACTCCAGATATTTTTCATCCACTACCACAGAAATTTTAATCTCTGAAGTAGAAATCATGCGTATATTTACTCCCTCTTGAGCTAAAGCCTGGAACATCTTTGCTGCAATACCTGCGTGAGAACGCATCCCTACTCCCACTAAGGATATCTTTACAATATGCGTATCTCCTGTTACTTTTCCATTGCCAAAAGTCTTAGCACTAGCCTGTAAAATCTCCATAGCTTTAGGATAATCATTACGATGCACTGTAAAGGTAAAATCGGTGCTTGTACCATCCGCAGTTACATTTTGCACGATCATATCTACTTCAATATTCGCATCTGCAATCGGGCCTAAAATACCATAAGCTATTCCCGGGCGATCTGGTACGCCTAGAATGGTAAGTTTGGCTTCATCACGGCTATATGTAACTCCAGAAATCCTTACGGTTTCCACTGTATCGTCCTCTAAGGTGATCAAGGTACCAGGGCCATCTTTAAAACTAGATAAGACTCGTAATGGTACTTTATATTTGCCTGCAAATTCTACAGCACGAATCTGTAGTACTTTAGAGCCTAGGCTTGCCAGTTCTAGCATTTCTTCAAAAGTAATATTATCTAAACGCTGTGCTTTGGGTTCGATTCTAGGGTCTGTGGTATATACTCCCTCTACGTCAGTATAGATCTGGCATTCAGTAGCGTTTAGAGCCGCAGCTATTGCGACACCTGTGGTATCTGAGCCACCACGTCCTAAGGTAGTTATATTGCCTTGGGTATCTATGCCCTGAAAGCCGGCTATTATAACGACTTTTCCTGCCGCAATATCGGCAAATATTTTGTCTGTGTCAATATTTTTGATGCGTGCTTTATTGTGGGCATTGTCAGTATGGATGCTTACTTGCCATCCAGTATAGGAACGTGCTGGACAGTCAATCTGTTCTAATGCCATAGCAAGTAAAGCTATAGTGACTTGCTCACCAGTTGCCATTAGGACATCTAGTTCTCTAGGCTGAGGTTGGGGTTGAATTGCTTTGGCTAATTCGATAAGTTTATTAGTCTCGCCTGCCATAGCTGAGACGACAACTACGATGTCATCTCCATTTTGACGAAATTTTTTTACTTTTGCGGCAATTGCTTGGATGCGTTCTTGATTGGCAATTGAGGTGCCGCCATATTTTTGAACTATTAGAGCCATAATTTCAGTATACTGTATCTTGTTTGTAGGTTAAAATATGGTGCGCAATGCGCACCCTACAATGATATTAATTCTTATCCAATTCCAAAGTATCCCAAATACGAGTACCCCAACTAATCTCTTCTGGTTTCGGTATATCAGTCACAAAATTACCCTTCGTATCATTGAGTGCTAACACCCGCTGTGCATCCTGTTGCAATTTATGTAGCCCTAAACGCCGATACGCTTCTATCATAACAATTAAAGCATCACGGGCTACTGTGGTACGAGAATAATTTTCAAGAATATATTTAGATCGATTTATAGCTGCTATGTATGCGCCACGTTTTAGATAATAGTGTGCGGTATGCAATTCATTGCGTGCTAAATTATCACGCAGATATAGCATCCGTTTGCGGGCATCTGGGGTATAGATGCTATTTGGAAAACGTGTAACTAATTCGGAAAAATTTTGAAATGCATCTTTAGCAGATCCTGGATCACGCTGTGATGGATCAGTGGGTAGATATCGATCTAAAAAGCCAAATTTGCGATTATAATTAACGATCCCTTTTAGGTAATAGGCATAATCTACGTGTGGATTGCGGGGGTGCAGTTTGATAAATCTATCTGCAGCCGCAAGTGCTAGTTCAGGGTCATCATTGCGATAATAGGCATAAGCTATGTCCAATTGCGCCTGCATTGCATAGCGACCAAATGGATATCTGGCTTCAAGAGCATTATAGTATTTAATAGCCTGGGGATAGTTGCCTTCTTTAAGGGCATCAGTGGCTTCGGTATAAAATTGTTTTGCAGTCCAATTTTTAGTCCTTTCTTCTTCTGTATCAAATACGCTACAACCGCTAATCCCCAAAAAAATTAATATACTTATTGAAATAATAAAAATACGCAGTCCGTTCATAATCGTTTAATTTTTGAATACAACTATATGTCCTAGTATAACCGAATTATCTATATTATCTATATTAGCTATATTTAGCTATGCAACAAAGTAACATTGTAACTTTAGAAATGCAAGAAGCTCAAAAAGCGCAAGATATACAAGATGCGCGATCAGAATATTATAGCTTATCTATTCCAACCAGTCTAGCAGGCCAGCGTTTAGATCAAGCACTAGCAGAATTATTGCCGCATCTGTCCCGTAGCTGCATACAAGCCTGGATTAAAAACGGATCAATTCAAGTTAATACTAAAATATATCGCCCCAAAGATAAAATAACAGGTAATGAAATAGTAGATATTCATGAAACCTTAAATTTAGAACCATTGTGTCAACCGCAATCTATACCATTAGATATAGTATATCAGGATACACAACTAATAGTGATCAATAAACCTCCAGGATTAGTGGTACATCCTGCACCAGGCAATCCTGATAAGACACTGCAAAATGGTTTATTATACTGGGATTCTAAGCTTATTGAGCTACCGCGTTATGGGATTGTACATCGCTTGGATAAAGACACGAGTGGTCTCTTAGTAATTGCGCGTACTTTGAATGCCTATAATAGTCTAATAGCTCAGATGCAGTCTCGTAGTATACAGCGTGAATATTTAGCTGTTGTAAATGGCCTACCAGTAGCTGGTGGCACTATTGATTTACCAATCGGTCGCCATCCTACGCAGCGCACTAAAATGGCAGTAGTTACTGATGGTAAGCCATCTATAACGCATTTTCAGGTGCAAGAGCGTTTTATGGCTCATAGTCTCCTTAAGGTTAAACTTGAAACCGGGCGAACGCATCAAATTCGGGTGCATTTGTCGCATAATAATCTGCCAATTGTTGGGGATCTAGCCTATGGGAGATGTTCAAAAATTCCAGCCGGGCTTAATTCTAAGTTGCGTGAAATGGTATTGCAATTTAAGCGTCAGGCTTTGCATGCGTATCGTTTGAGTGTTATGCATCCTGTTAATAATTTGGCTATGTCTTGGGAGGTAGATTTGCCATCAGATATGAACCAATTAATTCAGCACTTAAGACAGGATAGTATCTAAGTTGCCTTGGTATTCGTGTTAGACTTGACGATCCAAATATGTGGCAGAACCTCGACATCAGAATTCATAAGTTATTGAAAGGTTACATAAATTTTATGCAATGGCAAGAGGTATGTGAGCATCCAAGTTTACAAAACTTACCATTTAAAATCGAGCTTAATGAGATAGGACAAATTTTAATGTCACCTGTAAAGGTATATCACTCCGCCTTTCAAGGTCAGATTGCTCGCCTATTACCAGAGCATGGAGTTATTCTTGCAGAATGCGCTATTGCAACCCCAAAAGGAACCAAAGTAGCCGATATTGCTTGGTGTTCGGAGTCAAGATTTGAGTTAATAAAACATGAAGCAGAATGTTCTATTGCTCCAGAGGTTTGTATAGAAGTTATATCCTCAAGTAACACCAAAGTGGAAATGGAAGAAAAAAGACAATTATACTTTTTAACTGGTGCTATAGAAGTTTGGATTTGTAATGCAGCAGGAGAAATTGAGTTTTTTGATGCCAGTGGACGATTAGATAGGTCCAAATTAGTATCTGGATTTCCATGTAAGGTGCGTATTGCTCACCATAATGTTTAATAAATTTAATATCAAATTGGATCTTTCATTACCTCCCAAAAGTAGTTTACACTTTTTGAATGTGCAACATGGTAATTTGGAACGCAGCTAGGTAGGGTGGGCACGGCTTTATCGTGCCCACGCGGAATCATAATTTATCTTTGTTGTTTGGTTTACGTGGGCAAACGATACAGCCGTTTGCCCACCCTACCTGGCTTACCACTATCCATCTTTAACCTTCAACTCCTCCCGCAGCAATCTTGGAATATATTCTGGAAGGTCAGCATGTTCCGGCAAGGCTAAGGCGTATTCAACTCGGTTTTTATCATGGCTAAATAATAGCCAACTACTATTATGCGGTGTCACTTCTACTTGGGATGTCACCACTATTGTGATATCTATCAGCCAATCAAGCTTATAAACTCCTGTTTGAAGCTTAGACCATCTGGTTCCGGCTTGCTGGGCTAAAGTTTCTGGATATCTAGTACATACAGCAACTAAATGATAAGTATCCTGGCTGTGATCCTTATCAGTTAGCTTCTCAATGCCCTTTTTATAGCCTATATAATAACCTATATGTTCATTAATGGCATTGGCATCGAGAGTCTCATGATGGGATTTATAGGTCACGATATTATGATCAGCATTGGGATCGAGTCCATCTAACACTCGATTATTCTTGGCATAGTTACGCAGATTGCCGATAGCGAAATCCAATAATTGCTGCGTCGCTGTGGTCTCTATTTCTGACTTTAACACCGCACCGGAGCCGCCGAATTTATGGTCCAAAGTAGTGCCCAATAAAAAATGCCATCTTACCAAACCGCCAGCATTATATAGACCTAATTGTTTACGGAGCCGTTCAATCTCACGTTGCTGTGCTGCAATTAATTCATCTTTAGATTCTCGATTTACCTCTGCATAGCCAGTTTTATGGTGAATATAAGTGTCTATTTGTTGCAATTTAGCAGCCCACTCTTTAGCTTTGGTTTTACGGGGCTTAGCTTGATGGCCAAAATAATAGATGGTATCGTAAGCAATATTGGACCTTACAATGGCATCAGCTCCAGTGCGAATAAAGGCCTGGTTATGCTCCTGATGCTGTTCTATGCAAGTTATCACTTGCTTTAAGGCCACACCACCACAGATATGAGTCAGGCTTTTTAGTCCAATACCGCATTCGCCAGTATTGGGATTGGTATACAACCAGATCATGCCAGTACGAGATTTAGTAACTTGAATCTCTTCTTTGGCTAATAGGTATTCGATTTCATCTAAAATAACGCTATTGGCTTGAGGATTAAAGCCGCTTTTGATAAAGATAAATTGGGGAGCGCCTAAACGCCCCATTTCACCTACTGTTTGATGTGCTGCTTTGTAACCCTTTCCAGAATAGTAATGCGCAACATCAAAACATATATCAGCAAGAAGTACTTTAACCTCCTTACCATTTAATTTAGGTGAATTTTGACGCAAGTCTACGAGAAAAATTTCTCTATCTTTCAAGATATTATAAAGGTCAGTTTTGTAATTTTGACGCAAGTCCCCCTCTTTTTTTTCTGCATTTTTTAGAGCACTGCGGATAACCCCTTCACTAACTCCTACAAGATCAGCCAAGCCTCTAATATGTATACCGCAACGACGTGTAGGTTTATGGACAAAGAAATGAATACGGCCTTCTTGGCCGTGTTGCCAAACATCATCAGCTTCTGATTTTTCGTCTTTAGGCATTTTTAAAAGTCCTCTAGCAGATTTTTATCAGCATATAATGCTGTATATTAATAGTAGCACATAGATTTATTGTGTCTACATATTTTATATGCTTTTTTTGTAGCCTTTGCTAAAATAGCGCACTGTTATAGACACAGATATTGGCATCCTTCATTTTCCAGTTTACACTTTTTTTATCGTTCCCATGCTCTGCGTGGAAACGATCCGTGTAAAGTACTTTTGGAAGCAAATGAAGGATGTCTATTGATAAAAATAAATTGGGGAGCACCTAAACGCCCCATTTCACCTACTGTTTGATGTGCTGCTTTGTAACCCTTTCCAGAATAGTAATGCGCAACATCAAAACATATATCCTCGAGGACTACTTTGACCTCCTTACCATTCAATCTAGGGCTTAAACCGACCAAGTCTTTAAGAAAAATATCTCTACCTTTCAATATATTATAAAGTTCAGTCTCTCTTAAACCGACCAAGTCCCCCTCTGTTTTTTCAGCTTTTTGAAAAACACCTACAAGGGTACTATGAACAACTCCTACAAGATCAGCCAAGCCTCTAATATGTATACCGCAACGACGTGTAGGTTTATGGACAAAGAAATGAATACGCCCTTCTTGGCCGTGTTGCCAAACATCATCAGCTTCTGATTTTTCGTCTTTAGGCATTTTTAAAAGTCCTCTAGCAGATTTTTATCAGCATATAATGCTGTATATTAATAGTAGCACATAGATTTATTGTGTCTACATATTTTATGTGCTTTTTTTGTAGCCTTTGCTAAAATAGCGCACTGTTATAGACACAGATATTGGCATCCTTCATTTTCCAGTTTACACTTTTTTATCGTTCCCATGCTCTGCGTGGAAACGATCCGTGTAAAGTACTTTTGGAAGCAAATGAAGGATGCCTTTAATAAGGTAAAATTCTTAATTTTTTTTTCAAAAAAGTACTTGCACTATTAAAAATTTTTCTATATCGTTAGAAACAGTGAATTTATAAAGTTTGAATTTTAATTTTTTGTAGTTGACTATCCAAAAGGAGAGGAACTAACAATGCTAAACCGTACTATATTTATACTATCAATTCTCATCACTATCTTTTTAACTGGTTGTGCTGGTGTTGGCGATAAATCTGCTAATAATGTCGATGGCGAAACTCTATTGGCTGCTACCAGCAGCCAAGCTAAGCCTATTACAGTGCAATATGCAAAGTCGGAACAGTTTCCTACTAATCTGTTTTTGGATCGGTGTGCGAGTATTGGAGAGGAGGCTGCTAATAATTTTCTCCCGCCAGCTAGACCTATTAATATGCAGGCTGCATCTTATACGCCACGAGAAATTGCTGCGGTTGCTAGTTTTAGATCTATACCTCCCCAAAGATTGCAAACCTTGCCTGTAGTACATAAGGCGGTATATCAAGAGATGCCAGAGACGCAATTTTATTATGGTATAGATTCGCAGCAAAATCCAGAATCAGCCAGCAGATGGTTGGTAAAAGTTGCCAATCAATCGCAAGATGCTGCCTTACAGGAAGAGTCGATAGCACTCCATAAACAAGTAATCACCCTCCACGAACAAGGCAAATATGCAGAAGCAATCCCTCTAGCTAAACGCTCTCTGGCCCTTGTAGAACAAATTTTTGGCCCCAAGCATCCCAGTACTGCTGCTGTCATAAATAATTTAGCCATGCTTTACGATGACCAAGGCCAATATGCCCAGGCTGAACCGTTGTATAAGCGTGCCTTGGCTATTGTAGAACATGCTCTAGGCCCGATGCATCCCCTTACTGCTACAGGCTTAAATAATTTAGCAGAGCTTTACAGATCACAAGGCCAATATGCCCAGGCTGAACCGCTGTATAAAAGAGCCTTAGCTATTGTAGAACAGACTCTAGGCCCGAAGCATCCCAATACTGCTACAGGCTTAAATAATTTAGCCTTGCTTTACTATCACCAAGGCCAATATGCCAAGGCGGAACCGTTGTATAAAAGAGCCTTGGCTATTAGAGAACAGGCTCTAGGTCCGATGCATCCTGA
>LFCU01000149.1 GCA_001044195.1 Candidatus Achromatium palustre | reverse complement strand
GCAGGTAGGGTGGGCACCGCGTCCGTTTGCGGTGCCCACGCAGATCACACAATAAAATTTTTGCGTTTATTTGGTTATTCTGCGTGGGCACGATACGAAATAATTTTGATATTGTAGGCGTAATATCAAATTGTGTCGATGGTGTCAACACAATCCGTAAAATTGGTAATGTTGGTAGCACGGTAGGGCGGGAGCATCCCGCCTCTTCAAAAATTGTATACAGCATAAATAATAAGAATCTTTATGGCGGGATACTCCCCCCCTACGGCCCTCACTCTTTTTACAACTAGCTATGACAACTTTAACTTTAGAAAATCCAGACGAAAATTGTTCCGTATTGCAGCGTTCACCTGATGAAATAATTCGTGAAGTGCGCCTTGCTGCTGCCGTTGAATGGTACGCTCAAGAACGTATTACCCAAGGCATGGGAGCCAAAATTTCCGGCTTAACTCGTGCCGAATTTATTGATGAATTAGCCCAGCGTAAAGTACCTGTCTGTCAAATCCATTTAGACGAAATCTGGCGCGAAGTACATGGCTGATACTTGGATTATAAATGCTTCACCATTGATTTTACTGGCCAGAATTGGCCATTTAGATTGGTTGGAAAAGATGGTGGCAAATCCTCTTGTCCCAGCTAAAGTTATCGAAGAAGTCTTAGCTGGACAAGCATTTGATCCTACAGCTAATGTAGCTGTTAAATGGGCATCGCATTATCGAGTTGAGAATATCGAAGTGCCAATGACAATTCAAGTTTGGAAAATCGATCCAGGAGAATCCCAAGTAATTGCTCATGCGCTACAACAACCTACTTCTTATGCTATTTTAGATGATGCTGCTACTAGGCGATGCGCTCTGAGTTTAGGAATATCAGTTTTTGGCAGTATCGGTATTGTTTTGCGGGCTAAAAAATCTAATTTAATTCCCCAAGCTAGACCATGGCTAGAAAAACTTAAAAAAGCTGGCCTATTTGCCAATGACCATCTGCTGCAAATAGCACTTGCAAAAGTTGGGGAATAGCCAGGTAGAGTTGTGTACCTTTTTTAGATTTTTTCTATTTGGTAAAAACTGCAAGTTAATCTGAAATAACTTACCGATTTTGAAAGGTACGCAATACGTACCCTACAATCAAGAATAATCAAGTGTGCAATGCGCATCTATAGTATGGTATGTTCTCAATGAATAATCTTATCACCCTAGAGAAAAGTTATGACTATAAATACTAGTAAAAAGAAAGCTGTATCCACCAAAACTCTTCCCAAAGTATCTCACTATGGAACAATAGATCTCAATAGACATTATTCGAAACCATCTTTCAGGCCAGCAATTATAATGCGATAATTGGTGGTTTCGCATAATGTCTAATATACCTAAAAACTGCATGCTTGTAAAAAACATTTATTTTAAGATAAATGTGGGTTGCAACCAAACCTAAATTCTGGCGTGAGCTGTTTATAAAGCTGCATTCTTTCGCCCTGCTAATTTGCATAAAAATAGGGTTGACGATTATATTCGTTAACCCTATTTTTATATTTCACTTTAAGCTATATAGCTTAAAAGTACTGATTATACCCCAAGCGTTATTAATAGCTTAGGGTACTAAATTTAAGCCATTGTAGCTGAACGATTGCCTATACTCAAAGACCTTGCAATTCATTATAAGTTTGAATTTCTTGACGAGTATTGGAAGCAGCACTACCATTGTTTAACCAATATTTAAGATTTTCAGGAGTATTTAGCTCATTATCAGATGCATTACCAAATGATGCGGTCTGGTTTTTAGATACACCTCCCTGAAGTTTCTGAGGCGGATTGTCAATAGTCTTGATCCAATACTCAATATCATCAGGGCTATCTAGATCATCAGGACTATCTAAATCATCATCGTCATCCTGATCTGTATTATTATTAGCTACTTGCACTACAGCATCATTCTTGGTAGTATTAGTGGTCTTAAACCAATATTCAATATCATCTGGATCATCTGATCGATTAATCTCTTTGGAATTGTCTGTATCAGTAGTATCTTTTGCCGAATTTGCATTGGCAAGTTTTAACCAATAGGATAATTCATTAGGATCTGCTGATTCATCATATTCCGTGTCATCATCTTCGGTGGCAATTTCAGAGGTGGCATCTTTAGAATCGCTAGAGTATTTAGCAGCAGTAGTTTCTGTATTATCTGTATTATCTGTTACACTAGTTACTTCTATAGAATTGGTTGCAGTATTACTCTCATTGGCCTTTGCAGACGGTGTTTGCAATTTAGCCTTTTCATAAGGCTGCAAACGCGATAGATCTAGTGGCTGGACTGGAGCTTCCATCCAACTATTGTCATTCTTCCAATCATGGCTTGGATTATCTACAAATAATTCAACTTCATTATTATCTGGATCTCTTAAATACAGACTAAACAATACCTGATGATTAGCTGTACCATCTACAGGAGTTCCATGAAGCTGTGCCCGATCCAGGGCCGCTCGTAAATCATCCAACGAATCGCCTACTTTCCAAGCAGTATGGTATAAACCAATACGACGGCCTACAAGAGGGCCATCACCAGTTGAAACTTGGATTAGTAATAATTCATGGTGATGGTCATCATCGCCACTGAGGACCGCAGCACGTCCCTTAAAAATTCTGGCAACTACGTTAAGTCCTACAATCTTTTGGTAAAAGGCTATAGAACGTTCTAAGTTGCGCACATAGTAGGCAACATGTCCAAGTTCTGGCATAAATTATAGTCTCCCAATAAGTCCCCGGGAGAAAGTAAATCTACACCCGGGCACATTTCACTTTACATTAGGCCACAGGATTATATGGCAAAGCTGAATGATGTACATTGATGCGGAGTTTGCCATCAGCACCACGCACGTATCCAAAGGTAAATTCAACTTTGGTTTCTGTGCCAGTATTTACATCAGTAAAGAAATAATTTCCCATGGCAGTTGCAGTATTGCCATGGAGCAGGATTTCAGCATTCACAAAGCGCACTGCTGACCAAGGTTGGAGTGCAAAACCTTTATCTTCTGGTACAACGCCACCTACGAAATAGGATAAAGCCTCTTCACGGTTAAGGCGGAACTGATTTTGTGCGGCTTTAGTAGGTTTGAACAGTACAGTACCTAAATTATAGGCATAGAGAGTGTCAACATGATTAGCGGCCACGGCTCTATAATCACCTCGATTTGTATATGCCTGACCTATGGCTACTATTCCATCAGCCCAAGCCTGTTGGACTCGAAGCACCTCAGTTTTGGTGATAGGTTGGCCTGTAGGCATGGGTCCCCATGGTGTTCCACCAGGAGTCATAGGCAATACATCCACTTTGCCAGTAGCAAAATCATAGCGGGCAGGCAACACCTTCAAAGTCCCAGCAGCTACTAAAGGAGCTAATATTGGCATAGAGGTTTCAATCTGTTTTGCCACCAGCTTGGCATTTTCCCGTACTGCGTTGTCAACTAAATCTCCTGGCATTGTTTTGGCTTTAACGACAGCAGGTTGTATTGCCGCCGCAATAGCTGGTAAATGGCCATCCAGTTGGGCACCAGAAGCGGTTGCTGCTACTGCACCACATTTGGCATGGCCTAGGACCAAGATTAGTGGGGTATGCAGATGTGCTGCGGCATATTCAATACTGCCTAGCACAATTTCATCAGCAATGTTGCCAGCATTACGGATAACGAAGATATCACCTAGACCTTGGTCAAACAAAATTTCTGGAGGGACTCGAGAATCTGAACAGGTTAGTACAGTAGCAAAGGGTTGCTGGCTGCGAATTAGTTCGTTGCGACGTCCTGGAGTCTGATGGGGATGGGTCATTTGACCGCTTACAAAGCGGGCATTACCAGCCTGCAATCTTGCTAACGCTTGGTCTGCTGTTGGCATATTGACTGGTGCAGTTATCATTAAGATAGTCCTCTTAAATTTAATCGCAAAATGTGAAACGGCGTAGTCATGTAATAAAAGAGTACAAAAAATTTTCTCTTGTAACAGTGTCTATTAATATATCTAAATCAATATGTTAGACGCTCTGCGTCCTATATAATTATCATAAAATCTATAAAGTATATTAATATATCTATTTTATGGTTCTTATAGACTATCTATATCTATATCTATATCTATAAATAGTATTTATTAGAAATCTAATCAAGAATCTAATATATAATCTATAATATATAATCTATTAGTATCTATTCTATCTTAAAATATATACATAACTTGATCTAAATTTGATGTAATCAATTGAGTCATTATTTCTCATGTCTATTTTAATAGATAATCTAAAATAGATTAAAATAGATTTAAAAAATAGATAATAATAGAAGTATAATCTAATATTTGGGAAGTGCCAATACCGTAGCTTCTTTAATAATACAAATCGGTGCTGGAGCTGTTACACTAACAAGCCGTACCTGAAAACTCCCTAAAGCATGAGAACTACTAAATAGCAATGGCAAACGCTGCTTATCTTTAGATAACCACATCCAAATTGGTCTATCATCAGAATTGTCACTAAATTTAGACTGCAAACGAATTTTCCAACTATAAACCATAGAATTACGCCATTTTAGCTTCTCTTCACCTACAACTTTTATATTAAACCCAAGCAATTTACGACCATCAGTTACTGGTAAATTAAAAACCATACCAGAGACAAGATTTTGCCGACGCAACCATTCCAACATAGTTAGTCGATCTATGATAGGTAGTTTAGCATTTACCAAATGAACATTATACACATCAGGATCGGGATTGCTGGCCCATAATAGATTATTAATCTTTTGTTTTCTAGGATCATCAGCGATCATTCTGGTATTTAATTTGCGCTCTACTTGTAAAAATATGGCTTTTTTAGATGGATTATTATATAGAGTCCGCCCTCTAGTAGCTTTATTGCTAAGTCGACTTATCCAATCCGCTTGTTGTGTCGCTAAGGTATTGGTCTTAAATTTAGTACGATAACAGAAACGCATTGGAAAAAACAATTCTACTTTAGTAAAATTGCGAGTTGTAAGTGAAACAATTATTTGAGAAATATCAGATCCTTTGACCCTCACATAAGGTTGGGTAATTATAATTTTGGCAATATCTAACCTAAACCCAGCAGAGAACAAGCCTCTATAGCTCGCTATATACATCAGATTATTATTAGGCACAGCAGCAGCTAATGCAAGATCTAGATTTAAGATCAAGCAGCATAGCAGAAAATAAATTTTATAATAACTCACAAATTTTTTTAATGTTACTGTTGAAATGACTATTTAGTTTATTAATTTTGCAATACAACTACTAACTTTTACATAAAAAATTTTGTATACATTAACCAATACTGAATCTTAAGTAAACCAATTTTTTCAAAAATTATATATTATCAATGTTTTACATAATATGGTTATATACTAAAATGCAGTAGCAGATAAGTGCATAGAATTAAATAACTTTAATTATTCACTATTCTTATATTTCTATTGTCAAATAAATTTAAAACTGCTAGACTTATTAACGGGGATTAACCTGGTGTTTATTAGCGGTTCTGGTTCTGTATACCAGTCTGGCGCACTTAGTCTGCAAATTGACGAGTGTGTACCTATAAATATACAGTTTTGAGTAGCTTAATAGGTAAAGCAATTGCCGTCGATGCTTTAGATATGGGTTCAACTCCCATCTCGAAATTAGTAATC
>LFCU01000192.1 GCA_001044195.1 Candidatus Achromatium palustre | reverse complement strand
TATCTTTACCACCATTTAAACATTAATTTGATGAATATCGTGTGCGATTACGCTTCGCTAATCGCACCTACCGTTACTGAGGTAGATGAATTAAAGAAATTCGTCCCCTCAATGCCAGATCAGGTATTTAATCAGGAGTAGTTTTTTAAAAACAAGGGGGAGCTTTCTATTAAAAGCTGGCTTCTTCTTGTTTATTTCACAATGTTAAAGGTTAAAATCCCCGTCTTTAGACCACTACACATGTTTTTTAAATGTACGGTAGTTATGTGAATACCAGTTTTTGTATAACCATATGAGTTTATTATGTTAAAAATTATCTTTATTATCTCTTTATTTATAACAATTTTGGGAATGATCACAGGTTGTACTCAGAACCAACAATTATCTTCAACATATTTGCAATATACCAACAATCAAGCATTAATGGGCAATAATGAATTGCCACGACACAATGAAATAGTGTGTAAACCCAGTTTTAATTTTCCTGTTCAACCGTTCAATGAACTGTCTATTGAACAACAACCAAAAAGCAAGTTATTCAATCAAGCACTGCATTATCGTAACAAAGGTTTTGGTCTGTTGCCATCTTACGAACGTCAAAATGAGGCAAAAAAGTTTATTGTAAAATCCATTGTATTAATGAAACAAGCTGCTGAACAAGGCGATGCATCAGCACAATTATATCTTGTTGATTATTATTTTGATTACTTTCATTTAGGTTGGAACAAACTTGTTCAACGTATTGAAAATAAAAAATTTAATGATATAGATTTGAAAATCAAAGGACTAATTTGGCTTGAAAAATTAGCTAAACAAGGATATTATGAAGCTAAACTGGTATTAAGAAATCTGTTAGTGTTTAGACTTAATGAATTACATGTAGCGGCTAAAAAAGCAGCAAATAACGGTAAATATTTTCCGTTTAAAGATTTATTTGCAATATCTCCTAGTGATCAAGAAAAACGTTTCAAGCTCCTAAAAAAACACGGTTATTCTACTGCTAATTTTGATCTAATTAGAGTTATGGTTAGCAAAGCGGATACAGCAGAACATGAAGTAAAACGTATTCTGCCTTTGGCGTATCGATTGGCAAGACAAGGAGACCCCATTGCTCAATTTTTTATAGGTATTTCTAGACATATTGTTGCATCAAATAATCCTGCTTTGAGTCAAGAATTTATTTTTTGGTTGGCAAAGTCTTCTGCATATAAGCATATAATTAAATGGGCTTTAATGGTTTTTCATTTTGAAAAACAAGATGCACGAATTTTTTTATTTGAACCAATATTTTTTTCAACAATATTTATTCCTATCTTTTTTTCTGATTTTAGACCTGGTTTTAGAGTAAAAGATTTACCATTCACTTTGAGTTCTAGAAATTTTTCAAAAGCTAAAGATATAACTTTAGAAGCATATAATGTATTAGAATTAATTTTTAGATTATATAGTGCAGGAAAATACATGGATGCAATTCCGCACACTCAACGTTTACTACATTTGACAGAAGTAAGGCATGGGAAAAAGCATAAATTTGTTACATCTCCTGCCACTTTCCTAGCGATGTTATATGTTAGCCAAGGGCAATATAGTAAAGCGGAACCACTGTTACAGCGAGCAATATCCATTTACGAAGACTATGCAAAAGGACGTTATTATTCCAAAACTCTACTTTTATTTAAATTAAGTAAGTTATTTAATAGTTTAGGCGATGTATATATGTTACAAAAAAAATTTGCACAGGCAACTGTTGCCTATCAACGCGCATTGACTTTAATTAGGGAGACTATCCCTGCTTCTAAATCGGTTACAAATGAAAGCAATATTATGCGTAATATTTTAGTTGCACCGCAATTTTATAATTTAGCTTGGAACGCTCAAAGTATGAACAAACAGAAACAAGCATTAACATATATTCGCAAGAGTACGAATGCATACAAACCGTTTGTTCATCTTATGGATCGTCTAATGTTCGATAGTTTTGGTAGTAGAGAAGATTTTGCTAATATTCTACAGGATTATACCAAAAACGCGTTTAAAAGACATCTTGAGATTGCCTCCATATATACATCTGACCACTCTGAGGTGGAAAATGATATAGTTGCTGAAACTTTTGTGAGTGGTCAAATCTTGCGTAACAATGCAGTAGGTAATGTAATAGGACAAATGATGGCCAAGGTTAGCATTGGAGACAATGATTTAGCCCGCCTTTTAAGAGAACGAGACCGTATTTGGCAGAAATTAAAAAAGTCCCAACAAAGTGATTTGACTCAATTCGCAGAAATTAACGCATATATTACTAATCGTTATCCAAAGTTTTCTGAACTGGCAATACCCAAACCTGTTGATTTGTATCAACTTCAACAACTATTACGTCCTGATGAAGCACTAGTTTTCTATGATGTAGGAGATCGCTATTCTCTACATTATGCAAGTTCTAATATGTTAACATCAATGAGTACATGTTCGGTATTTTTGGATAATCAACGCTCGTTTGTTTGGCTAATTACCAAAACAAGTGCTAGTTTTCGGGCAATTAACCTCTCTCGACAGCAAATTGATAGCCAAGTCCAAATCTTACGTGCCGCTCTTGATCCTGAAAAAAACCGAGAATTGTTTCAACCTTATCCTGTGCAAACAGCTTACACTCTTTATAAAAATATTTTAGAACCAGAATGTACTCAACTTAAAACCATCAAAACCCTATTTATAGTGCCTGATGGTGCCTTGGAAAGTTTACCATTTAACGTCTTAGTAACTGAACTCTATCCTACTAATATTACTGTTGACTATCAAAATGTTGCTTGGTTAAGTCGCAAATGGGCCACTGTCACTTTGCCTACTGTGTCTAGTCTATATGCATTAAGGACTTTAGCTGCAAAAAGTAAACAAGCACCACAACCATTTATTGGCTTTGGTGATCCTAAATTTGAAGGCAGTCCTGGTGCTAATCGTGGTGTTGGTGGTATTAGCTTAATAGGTGATATTAACAGCGGTATTATACCTGCTAATAAATTAAGCACAATTCTGGGACGATTACCAGATACAGCTACGGAATTACGCACTAATGCACGTATTTTAGGTGCTGGACCCAATAGCGTCTTTTTACAAGAACATGCCTCTATTCCTCAATTGTGGAGAGTAAAGTTAGAAGATTATCGTGTAGTACAATTCGCTACTCATGCCCTAGTAGCAGGCCAAATTAAGGAATTTCAACTAGGTCAAGCAGAACCAGCAATTGCTTTAACTCCACCCCTTAAACCTACTAAGGATAATGATGGTTTATTAAGAGCATCACAGATAGCGGCAAAGCTTAAACTTAATGCTGATTGGGTAGTTCTATCTGCCTGTAATACTGCTGCTCCAGACGGTACACCAGGTGCCGTAGGCTTATCTGGATTAGCTAAAGCCTTCTTCTATGCTGGCACTAAAGCAATGCTTGTCTCCCACTGGTCAGTTGTTTCCAAACCAACAGTAGACTTAACTACACATATGTTCCAACAATGGCAACAAAATCCTAGCATAGGCCGTGCTGAAGCCTTAAGGCGTGCGCAAATGTATGTACTTGATAATCCTAAACGCCCCTATTATAAGCATCCAGGTGCTTGGGCACCTTTCGTAGTTGCTGGAGAAGGCGGCATGGGACGTTAGCGAGGTAGGGCGCAATAACCAACGGGCATTGCGCCGATAACAACAATTTGTAATCCAGGTAGGGTATTTGCATACCCTTTCTGTATTTTTTAACTTGATGAAAACCGCAAATGAATGGATGTGGGATAATGTGCTAATCTTGGAAAGGTATACTATCTGGCTAAACATTTATAAAATGCATCATATTTTTCAAATATTACGATTTCGGAAAAGAAAATAAAATGCTTCAAATAATTACACCTGAAATTTGCAATAAACTTGGGGAAATTGGTTTTGAACAAGATGAGATCAACACTATCCAAATAATTCATGAATTAAAAACTCGAACATATCCAATTGACATAAAAAAACTGATAAACCAGATTGCTTTTAAAAAATTATCAGAAGGAATTGCTGAAACCTTTGAAATGAACAGATGGAACGAAGAAGATTTTTTTGAAGTTGTTGAAAAATATAGAGATGAAAAGAAAAACAAGTGAGATTAGTTATCGATACAAACATATTTTTCTCTGGATTGAATCCCAAAAGCTATTATTATTCAATTCTCAAAGGCATATATCTTGGAAAATATAAATTGCTGGTTTCAACTTCCATTTTACTAGAATATGAGGAAATTTTGCAAGAAATTTTTCCAAAACAATTACTGGATCAATTTTGGCTTTTTATCCTGACTTCTGAAAACGTTATCTTCGTTAATCCAACCTTCAATTTTCAACTGCCATTTACTGACGAAGATGACCAAAAATTTGTTGACTGTGCGATTTGTGGTAACGCAGACTATCTGATAACTAATGATAAACATTATAATATTTTAAAAGACATCAAATTTCCTAAAGTTGAGGTAATAAAGGCAGAAACATTCATGGAAAAATTTATTATATAACGAGGTAGGGCGCAATAATCTGTGGGCATTGCGCCTATAAACAACAATTTGTAATCCAGATAGGGTATGCATTGCGTACCTTTTCTGGATTTTTTTGACTTGATGAGGACTAACTATGAGTATTGAATCATCTGCTTTTGGATGCGTCCGATTGTCAGGAAAAGACGCTGATCGTTTTCGCCATGAGGTTAAAATTGCTAAACCCAATCCCAAAGCACAACAATCTTTAGATAGAGGACGTAAACTTTTATCAAAAATGAAAGATGGAAAAATTAGCTTAGGAAAAGCATGAGTACACCTTCTGGAGAATTAAACTTTCGTCAAATAGAACCTGGTGATATAGTTACCAAATTTTCTCTTGACAGCAAAGAATTTACACCTCTTAAAACTTTTCTGCGTAAAGATGCATTAAATTTCCATCAATCGAACATAGCAAAAACCTATGTTATTGTTGATGAAGAAAATAGAGTGTGGGCTTATATTTCATTGGTTTGCAGTCAAATTATTATGGATAGCGATTGTGATCATATTTGTCTTGATGATTGCCCAAGGGCAAGCAGCTACAACGATTATCCAGCAATTAAAATAGCAAGATTGGCTGTAGATAAACGATTGCAAGGCAAAGGTTATGGAGAAAATTTGGTAGAAATCGCCATCAGCTTAACCAAAGATAAAATTATGCCTATAGCGCTCTATGTTCAAAAGTTAGTATTAGGTAATATTCTAATTCCTTACGCTATAAGGCTTCT
>LFCU01000189.1 GCA_001044195.1 Candidatus Achromatium palustre | reverse complement strand
ATATACTTGGAATACCTAGTAGAAGTGAAGCTAAAATACTTTTTAAATATTACCAGCAATGTCTTATTAAACAGCGTGTTAAGACAAAATATTAATTCAATAAACAGATAATAAGTTAGGTGAGAAAAATTTTTCCATGTGCGTTAATAAAAATTTATAGTTTGGGCCTCTGGTGCCGAAGCTCTGCCTCGGCACCAGAGACCATAAGTTATTGAGAAATTACGTTTTTAGCAACCCAACCTACAAGTTGCTTAACCTAATGCCATCTTACGTCTCATAAATGCAATCTGCGTTTGCAACGGCAAATCTTTAGGACACACATCCTGACAGCCTAATAGCGTCATGCAGCCAAAGACCCCATCGTCATCCCCTAGTACTGCATAATAATCTGCATTGGTGCGAGTATCCCGTGGGTCTAAATGAAAACGCGCAATCTTATTGATACCTACAGCACCTATAAAATCCTCACGCATTCTAGCCGTACCACAGGCGGTGACGCAACAACCGCATTCTACACAGCGATCTAGCTCATAGATTTGTTCCGCTAGACCTGGCTCCATAGGAGCTTCTAGCTTATTAATATTAGTCTCTTCTTGAAGATGCGCCCAAGTCTCTAAGCGTTCACTCATAGCCCGCATCCATTTACCAGTGTTGACTGAAAGATCCGCAATCAACTCAAAGGTTGGTAATGGCATGAGTGTAATCTTAGTCGGCAGCTTTTCCGTAAGAGTCCGGCACGCCAATCCAGGACGGCCATTGATTACCATAGCACAACTGCCACAGATACCAGCACGGCACACAAAATCAAAGGCCAAGTCTGGAGCCTGTTCTTCTGATAGCAGAGTAAGGGCCATATATAAAGTCATCCCTGAAGATTCTTCTAGCGTATAATTCTCCATCCTGGGAGTGCTGTTAGGATCTCTGGGATTATGGCGAAAGATATTAAATTTAAGAGTCCGGTTCATGATGTTGACTTAAGATAGACGTTCGTTAAGTTCACGGTAACATTCAGGGAGTAATTCTCTAAATGGCATGATGCGTTCTTGAATCTCATGGCGGGTACCGCCTTGGGATTGAGCTTCATTTACCTTGTCTTGCAAAGTAGCTGTGTCTGGATGCGGTACTATATTATCTGTTCCATAGCCTCTGGAACCAGGAGGCAATTCCATTTTTGAGACATCTAAAGATTCATAATCTATAGTAGGTTCTTCAGCATCTGCTTCAGGCCATGAATACAGGGTGCGTTTGAGCCATTCTTGATCATTACGCTCTAGATAGTCTTCTCGAGAATGGGCACCACGACTTTCAGTACGCTGTAAGGCTCCCATAGCTATGCCCAGGGCAATTTTGAGCATTCTTGGAATTCTATAAGCCAATACTAATTCTGGATTGGTTCCTTTGTGGTTATTGCCTACCTTGATGTGACGGCTCCGTTGTAACAGTGCTTTAAGTTCTGTTACCGCAGCTTCTAAATCTGGGCCATTACGGAATATACCAACTTTGTTAATCATGGTATGCTCCATAGCCTTGCGCAAAATGACTGGATTTTCGGCACCAGTAGCCGTAGATCTATCTAACACAGCTTGTAGCTTGGCTTGTTCACGCTTTAAGAAGGTTTGGGCCAAACTGGTAGAGACCGTTAGTTGGCCTTCTTCGGTAGCACAAAAGTCAGCTACATATTCACCTACGAGCATTCCAGATACGACAGTTTCCGCGACGGAATTGCCGCCTAGACGGTTAAAACCGTGCATATCCCAGCAAGCTGCCTCGCCACAGGAAAATAAGCCTTTAAGCCATTGGCTTTCGCCTTTATAATCAGTACGGACTCCACCCATAGAATAGTGTTGGGTTGGACGTACTGGAATCCATTTTTCAGCAGGGTCTATACCTAAGAAGGATTCGCAGATTTCTTGCACTTCGCGGAGATTTTTTTCAATATGCGCTCTACCTAGTACAGTTATATCTAACCAGAGGTGTTCTCCAAAGCGGCTTTGTACGCCTTTTCCAGCCCGCATATGCTCTGCCATGCGACGTGATACGACATCGCGTGAGGCTAATTCTTTCTTTTGAGGTTCATAGTCTGGCATGAATCTATAACCTGTTATATCTTTTAACAGACCACCATCACCACGACAGCCTTCTGTAACTAAGATACCAGCAGGTACTATACCAGTAGGATGGAACTGTACCGCTTCTAAATTAGCTAAGCGGGCAACACCAGTTTCTAAGGCGATACCTATTCCAGCACCATCATTAATAACAGCATTGGTAGTGACACCATAAACACGCCCATAACCGCCAGTAGCGATAACCGTAGCACGAGCCATATAGGCTATGAGTTCTCCTGTAATAAGATCTCTAACCACAGCACCATAACAACGCCCATTGTCATGAATTAGAGCTATGGCTTCTTTACGTTCATGGACTGGAATATTTTCAGCAATAACACGATCACTAACTGCATAGAGCATGGTGTGACCTGTACCATCTGAAGTATAGCAAGTGCGCCATTTTTGGGTGCCACCAAAGTTACGGGAGTTAATGAGTCCGTGTGCTGCTTCGGCTTCTTCTAATATTTTTTTCTCGCCATTGATAACTACTTCATGGTCACCTTTAGTGACACGGCTCCATGGTACTCCCCAATTTGCTAATTCGCGTATTGCTTTGGGGGCCATATGAGTAAACATGCGGGCTACGATTTGGTCACATCCCCAATCAGAACCCTTAACAGTATCAGCAAAATGCACATCTTCATTATCACCTTGGCCTTTGTTACAGTTACCAAGACTGGCTTGCATACCACCCTGAGCTGCTACAGAATGGGAACGTTTAGGAGGAATAAGGGATAGTATTAGGGGGTTAAAACCGCGTCTTTTAACACCTACTGCGGTACGTAAACCCGCTAAACCACCACCAATAACCAGTACATCGGTGTAGATTATGTTCATGGATGTTTGTTTTCCCAAGATGGAGTGTACAATTGTCCCTTATTAGAAGCATGATCTTTGCCAATCCGCATAAAGGTAGATAATGCTAAAAATCCTAATCCTAGCAGGACTACGATTAGAGACCACATAATGCGTTTTAGGGTTTGGCGAGTCTTATCCATATCGCCAAACGTAGGCCAGCCCCATTTAAGTGCTAAACGATACAGACCAACAGAACCATGAATCTCTACACATATCAACAATGCCATTAATAAAGGCCAGGTATGGCCACTCCAAACTAAATCAGCAGACCCATAAGGATCAATTAACTCAGGCTCCATCATCATCTCATATAGATGCACTGATGCAAGAAAGAACATGGCAAATCCAGTGATTACTTGCACCATCCACAAAGTAGTATCTGAATGGTTCATAGCAACCATATGGCTACTAAAGTTACGATATTGCTGCCAGGTAGATGGAAATTTTCTAAGAGCTAAGATGGCATGTATTACTATCATAGTGAATATTATGGTAACTAAGATAGATACTATAATAGGGTATGGTTTGCTAAAAAAGAAATGACCTTCAAAGAAGCGGGCCATGATCCAAAAGGCATCTTTACCTATTAGTATGGAAGACACAAATAGCATGTGAAACCACATGAATAGAGCCAGCAGAAGGCCGCTTATGCTCTGAATTAAATCTAGTCTCGCAGGCCACGGAGAGGGCTGCATAAATAAAATTTTTTTCATAAGGTATATATGTTCTCAATTTACAGCGTTGGTACCTATAGGTATTATATTAAGATGAGACTTTAGTTGATGCAACACCTACAGATTAAATTTGTATAATTAGTTGATTTTACTATTAAATTTTTAACATTTTCACAATGTGCGATTACGTGAACTACATCTAAATGTAGGGAATGCTATTTATAAATGTACCATTAGATAAAATCGGCACTGGTTCAGTCTAATTCATCAACTAACATTATGCTATTTAAAAACACTTTTTATTATGCTATCCTCTAAAATCGTCTCAAAATTTTGTTCTAGATAGTGTGTGTGATAGTGTCAATTTGAAAAATTTGCTTGTAAATTTTCTATTGTGAGACCTTACAACTATTATAGAAATAATGTAATATAATTATGATGTTATATTCAAACATCAGACTGAATCAGTCCCTAAGATATTGTTATACAAATCTTTTTATCATTATTTTGGATTAATACAAAGTTTGCGAATATAATGTTTGAATGATGGATTGCGCTTCGCTCTACCCATCCTACGAGCTAATTGGAATAAAATAAAATGCTTTCTCATGAAGAATTACTCACTGCGTTTGTTGTTCTATGGGCAGTAATTGATCCCATAGGAACTATTCCCGTTTTTGCATCAGTAACTAGTGGTATGAATATAACTGATAAGAAAAAGGTTGCGTCAATAGCTGCTATTGCCGCCTCGGGAATTTTACTGTTCTTTATTGTTGCAGGAGAAATATTGCTTCGGGCAATGGGCGTTCCTTTAACTGCTTTTCAGATCTCTGGAGGTCTTATCCTGTTTCTTTTCGCCTTGACAATGATCTTTGGCACAAGTAAACCAGATGAAGAAATGCAAATGATAAGATCGACAGCCGACACCGCAATATTTCCGCTAGCAACTCCATCCATTGCTTCTCCAGGAGCAATTATGGCGGCAGTGTTATTAACCGAAAATAGCCGCAACTCAATTCCAGAACAAATCGTAATCGCAGGTATTACACTTCTGGTAGTATTTATAGCATATATTCTAATGCGCTGTTCTGTACACATTCTCAACCTCATTGGTGATAGCGGTGCTAGTATTGCTAGTCGCATCATGGGATTAATCCTAGCTTCCGTAGCAGCAACTTACGTTCTAGAAGGAATCAAAAAGTATTTTCAAATATAGAAAATATTCATCAAATCAATAAATTCAAATGATGAAAAGAGATAAATACGGTAGGTGGTTTGCAGGAGACCTCTTAACTAAAAATAGCCGCCGCGATGAAAGACCTCATCCAGAAAGATCGCGCAAACAACAACGCTTGCGTTTATTAGGTAATGCCTATGAAAATGTACGCGCACGCAAATTAAACACTCATCAATTAGAAGCTGAATATCCTTTTAGACAACCTATGAGAAGAAGAAGTTATCAGCCCAGATGTGAACAAGAAAAATTATGTAATCTATGGCAACGTTATTTAATTTCATGTTTAGGAATGCAATGGATAGATGTTCTACGTAGATTTCAACAAAGATTACCCAGAAAACAATCAATACAAAGCTTAAATGTCATGAAAAACCTTGCTATATGCTATTGGAATAGACATCAAAATTTAATAACATATAAAAATTTACAGGTTTCAGGATTTTATTTAAACCAAGATAATATCTTACAGCATAAAAATATAACAGCACCAAAACGCCCTAAAAGTTAAAATCTGATTCTACCGCTTTCTGTGGGTAATACTATCCTACGTATAATTAGCTTTACAAGCCAGGTAGGGTGTGCATTGCGCACCACAATTTGATATTTAAGACAAGACGGGCATTGAGCCGAATTTTTAAATGACCTATCTGAACTGGTGCCAAGAATGACCGTAAGGTGGGAAAATCCTGTCATAAAAATTCGTATCACTTATGCTATATACAATCTTTAAAAAGGCGGGATTCTATGAGCTGGATTTTTTAACTTGATGAAAACCACAAATGAATGGATGTGGGATTTTATCCTGTACTTAGAACTCGTAGGTGCGATTAGTGCAGCGTAATCGCACCTATGGGCTAACGGATGTTCCAACACTCGTTTATACAAAAACACCAAAGCATTAATTTCTGTGAGTAAATTACTTTTTTGTGAATTTTTGCTTGACATGGATAAAATAAAGAGTATTATTCAGGCTTAGTTTAAATTCGCCATATTTAGCGGGCATCCTTCATTACCTTCCAAAAGTAGTTTACACTTTTTTAATTTGGAATAGGATATTCGCACCAGTATTGATAAGGAATATTTGGAATATAACCAATCTATAATTGTAAACAGGAAATGAAGGATGCCATTTAGCGGATATTATCCTGCTGAGACACTTCGTCCTTCCTGCGCTTCTCCAAGTCGCATTGGTCGGTTATCGCTCAGGATAACAAATCGTTGAAGCGGACAATTTGCATCCATGATAAAGTGCCGCTTAACTTTAAATTATCCTGTTGAGACGTTCCGTCATTCCTGCGCTTATCCAAATCGCTACGGTTGGTTGTCACTCAGGATAACAAATCGTTGAAGCGGACAATTTACATCCATGATAAA
>LFCU01000111.1 GCA_001044195.1 Candidatus Achromatium palustre | reverse complement strand
GTACAAAGCATAGATACCCTGTTACGGCTAGAGGTGGGGCTGGTTCAGCCTGATGTTTGAACATAACATCATAATTATATTACATTATTTTTATAATAATTGCAAGGTCTCACAATAGAAACTTTACAAGCAAATTTTTTAAATTGACACTATCACACCTATCTAGGACAAAATTTTGAGACGATTTTAGAGGATAGCATAATAAAAATTGTTTTTAAATAACATAATGTTAGTTGATGAATTAGACTGAACCATTGCCAATTATAATATATACGTTGTATCGACTACCAAAACAAACATTCTCCTAAAAAAATGCAAATAGATTTAGAAATACAACGTACCACAGAAAATTCAGATATACCTACAGATGCTGATCTAAAACATTGGGTGACTTCTACGCTGACAACCTTAAATGCTCTCCTTGGGCAGTGCCCACCTTACGATTCAACACATCCTAAAGAACTACTCATTCGCATTGTAAATATAGCAGAAAGCGCAACATTAAATGCAACCTATAGGCACAAAATTGGAGCGACTAATGTACTGTCCTTTCCTTTTCTGGCTCCTAAACCACTAATCAGCCATCTATTAGGAGATATAGTAATTTGTGCGCCATTAGTTACTCAAGAGGCTTTGGAACAAAATAAATCAGTAACCGCTCATTGGGCACATTTAGTCATTCATGGTATCTTACATTTACTTGGATATGATCATCAAACAGAAGTCGAAGCTGATATAATGGAAAATTTAGAACGGCAACTTCTAGCTAATCTTGATTTCCCAGATCCTTACGCCGCTATAACTTAAAAAATACAAACAGGAGCAATTCACTTTTTAAAACTCATGAACGATACCGTTCAATCTGATAATGACTCCAACTGGCAAAATTGGAATAAATATCTAATCAAGCTACTAGGTGGAGAACCCCAAACTAAAGAAGAACTATTGGGACTTTTAAAAGCCGCCAAACAACGTGAAATCTTTGACCTAGATGCCCTGTCTATGATCGAAGGAGTATTACAAGTCTCAGAATTACAAGCTCGAGACATTATGATACCACGAGCCCAAATTGTAGGAGTCCCACGCGATGCCCCGTTAGAACAAATCTTAACCATAATGCGAGACTCAGCGCATTCACGCTTTCCTGTGATTGGCGAAGATCGTGGCGAAGTTATAGGGCTATTACTAGCTAAAGATATAGTAGCCTTTTTTGGCCGCAACGAAGCCCAGCGACGTTTTAATATTCGAGATTTTTTACGTGCTGCAATCTTTGTACCAGAAAGTAAACGCCTCAATGTCTTGCTTAAAGAATTTAAAGCCAGCCATAATCACATGGCTATTGTGGTAGATGAATATGGCAATGCAGCAGGTTTAGTAACTATTGAAGATGTGCTAGAACAAATAGTAGGAGAAATTGAAGATGAGCACGACTTTGATGAAGCAACGCCAATTTTTAAACGCAGTCAGTCTGAATACACTATAAAGGCTCATTTGCCAATTGATGAATTTAATCAATACTTTAACAGCAATTTTTCTGAAGCTGAGTTTGATACTATTGGAGGCTTGGTAATACATGCCATAGGTCACCTACCCAAACGTGGTGAATGGGTAGACCTTGAGCAGTTTCGTTTTAAGATTATGCGAGCGGATAGCAGGCGCGTCTATTTACTCAATTTACGGATATTAAATACGACAGGAACAATATATGAACAAGCCCCCTCCGATACCTAACATGTCCAAATCTTGGCTCTATAAAATCTATTGGTTCTATAAGATCTATAAGATAGGCAAGCCCATAGCGATAGCCTTCCTAACATTCAGTTTTGGGGCTATCAGTGTTCTAGCATTTGCTCCGTTTAGCTGGTATCTTGTACCCATCATAACTCTAATGTGGCTCTTAAGAATTTGGAAAGATAGCAACCCCTTAACAGCACTACAGCAAGGCTGGCTATTTGGCTTAGGATTTATGGGATTTGGCGTGTTTTGGTTACGCATTAGTATTAGCCAATTTGGTGGTGTAGATGCCCTATTAGCTACTATCTCTACTATTATGTTTATCACTGTTGTTGCAGCATTCTTTAGTTTCGCAGGCTGGTTAAGTTGCTATCTAACCAAAAATCCGGTTATAAGACTTAGTATCACCATCCCAGCAGCTTGGGGCCTTATGGAATGGATGCGTAGCTGGGTATTAACCGGTTTTCCTTGGCTTGCATTAGGCTATTCCCAAATAGATTCACCACTTAGAAGTTTTGCCCCAATATTTGGAGTCTATGGCATAAGCTGGATTCTGATGTTAAGTATTGGCTGGCTGATGCTTGGAATAGTCTATTGGTATCAGAAATGTAGAGCACAAGCTATAAAATGGCTCATTATGGCCTTGTTGCCTTGGGCTATTGGCTGGATATTGGCAAATGCTGCTTGGGTTGTTCCTTATGGCAAGTCATTGCAAATAAGTATTATTCAACCTAGTATTCCACAAGCGATTAAATGGGAACCACAACAACTTATACCTACATTAAAGACCTACCGCCAGATGACAAGAGAAGCTAAAGGATCGCTGATAATCTGGCCTGAAACCGCAATTCCAGCCTTTCTACACCAAGTTGAGAAGCATTTTTTATTGCCTTTAGCACAGGAACTTGCCAATCGTAATGTTAAGCTATTAGTTGGAGTGCCAGTTTTAGATCCAGATGGGAAACGCTATTACAATGGGGCAGTGTTAGCTGGTGTTCCTAACGCTTTTTATTATAAACGCCACTTAGTACCATTTGGAGAGTTCCTTCCTTTTAGAAAATGGCTGGGACCGTTCCTAGATTTTTTGCAAATTCCTATGTCCAATTTTGCTCCAGGGATCAAGCAATCCACCAATATACAAATTAATAACCATATTGCTGGAATCTCTATTTGTTATGAGGATGCGTTTGGAGCTGAAGTACGTACAGCATTACCAAAGGCAACATTCTTGGTAAATTTAAGTAATGATGCCTGGTTTGGGGATTCTTTAGCACCGCATCAGCATTTGGAGATTGCCCGGATGCGGGCACTCGAGATGGGACGGCCTTTAGTACGGGCTACCAATTCAGGGATTTCAGCCTTGATAGATGCGGCAGGCCAGGTACAAACTGCATCTAAACTGTTTGCAAAAACAACACTGACTGGAACAATACAACCCATGCAAGGCACCACTCTATTTGTGTATTGGGGCAATAGTATGGTAATAATTTTAATGTGTATAAGTTTAATAGGCGGTATACCAAAATTTGGCGTATCCTAAAATGCTGATTCTACCGGTTTCTGTGGGTAACAACTAATTTTATCTAGTACTATCAAATAGTTATATATCAACAGAAGGCGGTAGAATCAGGAATTGCCAATTTATGGAAACTCCATATTGATGTTTCGGGATAAATGGTACAGTGTTACCAGAGCGATCCATATTGTTAACTACCCTACCTACTCGCACTGGTTCGGTGAAATTGTCATAAGTATAGTCAGGTAGGGTGCGCATTGCGCACCATAGGATGTACAAACGGTTGTATCGTTTGCCCATCCTGCCTGGCTAATCCTACTTATGGCCCTCTGGCCGTAACAGGGTATCTATGCTTTGTATATCGAAGATTTCATCCGCCCATTTTTCCAATTGTATGCTATCAGCATTGTCAATACGTTCTTTGGCCCATTTTGGTAATGTACCAAAACGGTGGGTTAGTTGGCGTTTTAGAGTTATAGCTTGCCCTTCAATTTTACCTTCAGTTCTAGCCCTTCAGTTCTAGCCTCTAAACGCACTTCATCTAAACTGGCATACCCTTTTGCTTGTAACAGGTTGCGTAATACTATTTCTTTAGCTGTATTGCGCTCATATAGTGCTAATACTGGAATGGGGTTGCGTAAGATGCCAGGAGCGGTAAGTTCGTCAGTTACTCTAGCAATGCGTTTAGGTTTGCCTGATTCATAAATCTCTACACGTCTGGCTCCAGTAAGCCTTACTACCCATACAAGTTTAGTGCCATGATGTAATAATTCTGCAATTTTATCTTGTAATTCAGTTTCATCTTGGCCAACACTGGCATATTCAACAGCTAATGCTGGTACGCCTTTGATCCAGCCTTTTTCTTGGGAATCTGGAATAGCACCAACGGCGATATCTGGTGCTCGCAACATACCAGACCAGGCTCTGGTGCAAAACCTGCGTCAACACCTACCCATTCGGCATCAGGATCGCTGCTTATTACGGCATCGCCAATAGAATTACGGTTTGCGTGTTCTTGGCCGCCAGGCATACAGTATATGGGATTGCCATGAGACAGTTCGTAACGATCACCATCCTTGATTTGATCAGCACGAAATGGTCCATAGTTCATAAATTTGGTATTTGGTATCATAATTGTTTCTTGATTTTTACTGATTCTATTGGTTTATCTATTTTAGTTTATCAGCCAGGTAGGGTGCGCACTACACACCTTTTACTCTTAAATATAAAATAATCATGGTGAGCAATGCGCACCCTACCAGGCTTTTCTTGGCCATAAGTTACTTTTGTCCATAATTTTATATACCAACAGAAAGCGGTAGAATCAGATAATTTTATATAGTTTATTGGCAAGTGCTGCTGCTATAATTTTATCAATTGGTATATTATTCATTATCATGGTGGTGTGTTTGTTGCGATTTAATATTAGCGATAATATCTTTAGCAGACATGCCTTCAAAAAGTTGTTTGCGTTCTTCAGTATAATTTCCAGTACCTACTCTAAATTGGTTGAGAAAACGAATTGTATCTACAATACCAATATCTTTTATAAGAACATCTATGGCCTGTTGGTTTATCTCAGATATAGGTTGCATATAAACTGTCATGTTAAAACCTCTAGTGTTAGATCAAGTATAGAAACAACCTGGCAGCCGATATCTGTCACTCCTTTAGCTTTTCGCAAAAATTTATCATCGCATGTTGCAAAAAAATCAACTTTTGCTGTTGAGGCGAGTGCTAAAGTTCAGCTATCTTGATTTTATATATCAAATCAATTGGATATGGATTTAACAAGAAATAATTTGCGAACTACCGTTACAACTGAAAATTTACGGGAGGTAGCTGAACTTTAGCACTAATCCCTTATGTAAAAACAGTTGTTATAACTTAATAAGTTATTGAGTTATTGAGTTTCATACGCTGTAATAGTTGCAATTAATCTAGATGCATAATTTTTTATGTCATCTATTTCGCTTATAGGTATTTTTTCGGATCTTGTTTCTTTTTGATCAAACAAAGAAATATATTTTTGTGAGCTATTAAAATGTAGCCTACAAATAGGTTTTCTCATATTATCATCCAATATAACATTGAAATATGACTCAACATCTTTCCAGATAATTCTATCTTTATCTATAATATTTTTAAGTATACCTACAATTATCAAAAATCCTTTGATTTCGTCATCTGTAGTTTCAATCTTGTCATCATCACGCTGATTTTTAGACATATTACTAGAAATATCTAATACACTGATAACAGTATGGTTTTGAGTATGTTGTTCTTGAGTATTGGACGATTCAGTAGTATCTATAATGGACTTTAACCTTGTATTAATTTCACTCTTGATAAAATTATCTAAGGAGCGTTTTACAATGCCTTTAAATTCTTTCAATACATTTTGAGTCATACGTCCAGAGTAAATTTTTGAAGCAAAAAACTTAGTAAATTCATCTGATGGTTCTTTAATTTCTTTGACGAGGATAGAATTAATTTCCCTGGTATATTTCAATTCAGATGCACTGGAAATTATACTATCAAGATCAAAGTTAGGTTTGCTAAATTTTTTTATCTCTGGAACAAGTGCTTCATCAATATGCAATATATTAAATTCTAGAAATGGCTTTTCATCCATTGTGTTTGGTTTTTCCAAATCAGTAAAAAACTGATATGTAGTTCCATTGGTTAAGATTGCAAGTCGTGCTTCGGTAGCAGAAAAATAACGATATAGTTGAGATGTATGACTATGATCTAAATCGTTACCACACCATTTACATTCCATCAAAATTATAGGCTTTTCATCTTGAATGATCGCATAGTCAACCTTTTCCCCTTTTTTGGTTCCAATATCCGCTGTAAATTCTGGTTTAACCTCGAATGGATCGTAAACATCATAGCCTAAAGCTATTATAAAAGGTATCACAAAAGCTTGCTTGGTAGCTTCTTCGTTTTGTATAGCTTCGATTGATTTTTCAATCTTCGATGCTAGTTGTTGCAATTTTTCTAAAAGATCCATACAAAGACTTATTTTTATGTTATTTAAACATCCAAGCCTTAGAAAGCCTGGATGCCTAGTTGTTTTAAAATTAAATTTTTAAGCTTTCTAGCTTAAAAATATCTTAGAGCTGAATGCCGGAGAAGGCTAGGAAGCTCATGGAGATTAGACCTACGGTGATAAAGGTGATGCCTAATCCTTGGAGGGGGGGAGGAATATCACTGTAGCGGAGTTTTTCGCGGATGCCAGCTAGGGCTACGATGGCCATCGCAAAGCCTGTACCACCACCGATGCCGTAGACCACACTTTCTGGGAAGTTATAGCCGCGTTCGACCATAAATAGAGCACCAGCTAGGACGATGCAGTTTACGGTGATAAGTGGTAGATAAATTCCTAGGGCATCATATAGAGCTGGGAAGTAGCGGTCTAAGGCCATTTCTAATACTTGTACTATAGCAGCAATAACGCCGATATAGCTAATTAAACCTAAGAAGCTTAGATCTAACTCTGGATAGCCAGCCCAAGCCCAGGCACCTTCTTGCAATATAAATTGGTAGATTAGGTTATTGGCAGGTACCGTGATGCCTTGGACAATAATTACGGCAATGCCTAAGCCTAGAGCAGTTTCTACCTGCTTGGAAATGGCTAGAAAACTGCACATGCCCAAGAAGAACGATAGGGCTAGATTCTCAATAAAGATTGAGCGAATAAACAGGGCAATATAATGTTCCATTTTTAGATAGCCTCAAAGCGATGAACTTCGATTTTGTAATCAGGTTGCTCAAGTTGCTTAACCTTGAAGCTACGTATTACCCAGATGAGTACGCCAATGATGATTAAACCACTGGGGGCCATGAACATAATGCCACTAGGTACATACCAACCACCATTGTCAACTAAAGGCAAGATGGTAAAGCCCAGGATGCTACCAGAACCAAATAATTCTCGAATGGCGGATACGGTAATTAGGACTACGCTATAGCCTAAGCCATTACCAATACCATCTAGGAAACTGTCCCAAACGCCATTTTGCATCGCAAAGGCTTCAGCACGGCCTAAGACGATACAGTTGGTAATAATTAAGCCTACGAATACAGATAGGCGTTTGCTGATGTCCCAAGCAAAGGCTTTTAAGGATTCATCAACTATTATTACTAAAGAGGCGATAATGGTCATCTGAATGATAATGCGCACATTAGATGGAATATTGTGTCTAATCAAGGCAATTGCAGCATTGGATAGGGCTGTCACTACCATAAGACCTAGACACATCATGAGCGCAGTATCCATTTGCGTGGTAACTGCTAATGCTGAACATATACCTAGAACTTGATAGGTAACTGGATTGTTATCTATTAGTGGATCTAACAGGACCGACTTAGATTCTGTGGACATAAATAATTACCCTTTGTGAAAACGGGTTAGGAAGTTGCCGAAGCCTTGTTTTCCTAACCAGAAATGTACGAGATTATGTACCCCATTGCTAGTCATGGTAGCACCTGCAATAGCATCTATATGATGATTAGCTGTAGCAGGAGTAGCTGGTTTTTTACTCACTTCAATAACTAACTTGCCTTGAGCATCATATACGGTCTTTTTAACCCATTTGTCTTGCCATTTACGAGTTGCAATTTTGGCTCCTAGTCCTGGAGTTTCAGCTTGCTCGTAGAAGGTTATGCCTAAGACAGTGCGGCCATCGCCTTTAAGGGCTAAAAAGCCATAAAGAGTTGACCAAAGTCCTTTGCCACTGATTGGCAGGACAATGGTTTGGACTTCGCCATTTTCTTCTACTAGATATACTGGTGCATGATGGGCACGTCGTTTTAGACCAGCAATATCTTCTTCTGAAGTGAGAACACGGCTAAGTTGCGTATCTTTAGTGGCTTTACGTTGATTAAATTTAGCAGCTTCTTTATCTTCTACCTTCACATATTCCCCAGTATCCAGATCTACTAATTTAATCGTAACCTTGTCTGCAAAAAGCTTTACCGCATCAGCACCTGGTTTAAACAATCCAGCAGCTTGTAAGATGTTGGTGCTACGCTCTAATTCTTTATTGTGTTCTTGTAGATGGCGTAGCAATACGTGACTAGAGGAGACTAGAACGGCGCATACAAAGCATAGAACTACAGTAAAAAGGAGCATCTTTTGTGGGGAATCATTGGGCATAGCCCGCAATTTAGCGATTACACCCCCAGATGCTGCGTTAGTATCGTTAGACATTGCGTAACAGCCTCCGTTTAATATTGGCTTGAGCTACAAAGTAATCGATAGCTGGTGCAAAGACGTTGCCAAAGAGGATAGCTAACATCATGCCTTCAGGAAATCCAGGATTTACTACCCGGATCATAACGACCATAAAGCCAATTAGCGCACCATAGATCCAACGGCCCATGTTGGTTGATGATGCTGAGACCGGATCGGTGGCCATAAACATGGCTCCAAAGGCAAAGCCTCCTAATACTAAGTGCCAATAGAATGGTATGGCATAAGCTGGAGCGGTTACTGCTCCAGCATAAGCTAAAAGATTAAATAGAGTAGAAGTAGCAATCATGCCTAATAATACCCCAGAAATAATACGCCAGGAAGCAATGCGGGTATACAACAAGAAGGCACCACCTAACAGGCATAGCAAGGTTGAAGTTTCCCCTAAGGATCCAGCAATGGTACCTAAAAAGGCACTCATCCAATCAATATTCACCGCAGGATCTGCTAAAGCTGCAATGCCACCAGTTTTTACATAGCTTAAGGCAGTTGCTGCTGTATAACCATCTAAGGGTATCCAGATAATATCTCCAGTTTGGGAAGTAGGATAGGAAAAGTACAAAAAGGCACGAGCTACTAAAGCCGGATTTAAGAAATTTTTACCCGTACCACCAAATACCTCTTTACTAAAGATCACGCCAAAGGCCACGCCTAATGCCACCTGCCATAGGGGAGTCGTCGGCGGTAATATTAGCGTAAGGAGCATTCCCGTGACTAGAAAGCCTTCATTTACTTCGTGATTCCTAATAGCTGCAAAGGTAGTTTCGATACCAAGCCCTACGACCATTACTACTACATAGATCGGGAAGAAGTAGAGAAAGCCATGCACGAAGCAGGATAGGATATTATTAGGATCGAGTCCTAAACCAATTGTAGTCAAAAAAGCTGCTCGCCAACCGGCAACATCTTGTATGCCTTGAGCAACGATAGCTGCGTTGGTGTTATAGCCTAATATATACATACCCCATAAAGCACAAGGTGTAACAGCTAGCACGACATAAGACATCAAGCGCTTAAGATCAAGAGCATCACGGACATGTGGTGCATGATGAGTAACATCAGAGGGAGTAAAGAAAAAGGTATCAAACATCTCATAGACAGCACTGAGATGTTCAAGACGGCCACCGCGTTGAAAGGCAGGCTCTATGGCATCAAAAAAACTACGTATCATCTTGCTCATTCTTAGCCTTCCTTCTCAATTTGCGTTAAGGTTGCTCGTAAGGCGGCACCATATTCATACTTGCTTGGACATACATAGGAACATAAGGCAAGGTCTTCTTCATCAAGCTCCAAACAGCCAAGCCCCTGGGCACGGTCAGTATCGCCAACTATTAGAGAACGCAATAACATAGTAGGTAGGATATCCAAAGGTACGATACGGGAGAAAGAACCAATAGGTACCAATGCACGAGGACTACCCTGTTGCGATGTAGTTAAAGGAAATTTACGATCTTTACCAGACATGCTGGAGAGCAGTACATTGTGATGCGAATACCGATCCCCACCAATATTAATCCAGCCCATAAAATGCCGTTCCCGTTCTTCACGGATTACCGAGATTTGGGTGTGATACCGTCCTAGATATTGCGCCCAACCAGCGGCACGATGCCCAGAAAATACCGAACCAGAGATAACACGCTCTTCTACCTGCTCAAGTTCATCCTTGACTAAAGCTTCAGTGTTAGCACCTAGTCGGGTACGTAATAGCCGGGGCTTGTTTACCATAGGACCAGCTAGAGCTATTACCCGTTCGGTCCACAGTTTTCCAGTGGTAAAGAGTTTGCCAATAGCAATGACATCTTGATAACCAATATGCCAAACGATCTTTTTAGCACTGACAGGCTCCAGGAAATGAATGTGAGTACCTACTAGACCAGCAGGATGAGGACCTGCAAATTCAGCAACTTCTACATTATTAATCTGGTTAGCAGTGGGTATCGCAGCACCTGGTGCCTTGCAGACAAATACCTTACCTTCAGTAAGCCTAGATAATACTGTCAGGCCATCAACAAATGCCTCTTGTTGTTCTGCTATAACCTTTTCTGGATTTAAGGCTAAAGGATTAGTATCAATAGCGGTAACAAAGATGGCACGAGGTGCAATTTCTGGTAACGGTACCTTACTATAAGGACGAGTGCGAAAGGCAGTCCACAAGCCACTTGCTAATAATGGCGTTTGTACCTGCTCTTGAGATAGACTCGCTAGATTTTCGCGTGGATAGGAAGTAAAGCTCTCGGCATCATCCCCATCCAAATCTATAACTACGGAACGTAATACCCGACGCGCACCACGGTTAATAGCACTAACAGTGCCACAGCCAGGTGCAGTATAATTAATTCTGGAATCACGTTTATCGGTAAATAATGGTTGGCCCAATTTTACTTGGTCTCCAACCTGTACTTTCATGGTAGGTTTAAGGCCTATGAAATCCATCCCTAGTACAGCCACCGATCTCACAGGGGAACCCTCGTGAATATTCGTTTGGTCTGGTGCACCAGAGATTGGTAAGTCAAGGCCCTTTTTTATTGTTTTTAGCATATGTTGTTACATATTTTACGGCCATAAGACCAGTTTGTACCAAATACCCCATCTTTAAATTATGTTATTTCTAATCTAAAATATATCTAAAATAGATCTATAAAGACATACATATATTCTATTATTAATAAAGTGGGGGCATTATTGAATAATGCCTAATTTTATATATTTAGACATTATCCGAAACCCTCTGCCAATCTAGCAATCTTTATTATCACCTTACATTTACTAAAATGGAAGCGGGTTTCGGAAAATGTCTGTATAATGTTTATATGATACAATGAGTTGATAATTAACATCAACTTTTTATATTTGCTTATGTATAATTGATAGTAGTTTATTATAATTTTGAGATATATTACAACTAAAAAATGAAAGTTAATATTAATTCTACTTTGTCTTATGGATCCGTAGGTTGGATTGCTAAATTGGCGGTATCTCAATCTACAATGCTAATATGACAAATTATAACTCTTCAGATAAATTTTACATGCCTATCTTATGGTATTAAAAAATAGGCATCCTTCTTGTGCTTGCCCTAAGTACTTTACACTAACCGATCCCAGGCTCTGTGTGGAAACGTTTAATTTGGAACACAGGGCATAAGGTTGGATTGACAAGTCATATCCACCACCCAACATTTACCTATAAATTTCATATTTAGTTACTATTTTATAGTCATTATAGACATGTACTATTAGGATAAATACATAATGAGCAGAAGTATAAACACATTAATTGCCATCAGATTGCTCATTCTTGGTAGTTCTCGTGATCAAGCAGAGATCATCGAAGCATCCCTACGCAATGGTGGCCTAGCCGTCCATTGTACCCAAGTCTTTGAAATGAACGCTTTAGAAGATACATTGCGTTCCCAAAATTTTGAATTACTACTCTGCTGTGCTTTTGATAAAAATATCGACATATTTAGAACTTTAGACATATTAGCAGAGGAAGAGCGAGATTTACCAGTATTAATACTATTTGCCAAAATAAAACCATTTGAAACTAGCAAGACTGATCAAACTGATAAAACTCTATCTAACGATCATCCAACTGAGATAACACAACCTGAAACAGAAACATTATTACAAGCGTTGCGTAGTGGTGCTCGTGACCTTATTGACAAGAATGACCTAGAACTTTTGCAATTAACTATTGCCAGAGAAATTCGTGATTTACAACAACGTAGAGAATTAGTAGCCTTAAAAAAACAACTTATAGCCAGTGAGCAACGCTGTCTGGCTCTAATCGAAGGCTCAAGAGAAGCGATAGCCTTTTTTCAAGATGGCATGCATGTCCAGGCTAATCCTGCTTATTTGCAATTATTTGGATTCGATGAGCCAGATGACATAGAGGCATTGCCGTTACTGGATGTTATAAACAAAAATGATCGCAATGCGTTGCGTTCTGCTTTAAAATCTTTAGATGCTCAATCAGAACACCATGTGTTTACGCTTGATATTAATGGGCAGCACCAGGATGGATCCACCTTACCTATTAGTTTATCTATCAGAAAAGTTGAGTTAGAGGGCGAACCTAGTTTGCAAATTAATATTCGCTCTGATATAGAAAGTACTTCGGTAATTTCGCAAACCATTGCACCGCTATCTGCTACTGCCAAATCTACAGATACTTCCATAGATGAAGATAGTGCCGGAATATCTTTATTAGAAGACCAGATTTTGCAAGAACTACAATCAGTATCTGGCAATTTAGAGCAACCAGCCTCAGCAGCCTCTTTGGCTCCTACAGTATCCTCTATAGCATCCACTACAATTTTACAACCGACTGCAAGTAAACTCGATGATATAAATGATCAGCTTCTGCAATTTATTGATACTGGATTAAGTAATAATCAATTTAGTTTGTTATACCAATCTATAGTTAATCTACATGGCGGTGGTACCAGAGAACACTACACTATTACAGCACAGCTTGTAGATGAACAGGATAAACGTTTGTCTTGGGATGAAATACTGGTAATTGCCAATAAATATAATAGGATGAATCAAATTGACCGTTGGATAATTAACCAGTCTATAAAAACCCTAAAAGAATATAGAGATAAAGATTTTAGGGTTAATTTTTTCATTCCCCTTTCAGAAGCCTCTATTTTAGATCTAAGCCTTTTACAATGGATACTAGATTGCCTAATCCAACATGATGCAAGAGGCAATTGGCTCATCTTTCAAATAAAAGAAAAATATGCCCGTAATAATTTACAAGAGGCCATTAGATTAATAGAAGGATTACAAAAAATCAAATGCCAGATAGCACTAGATGAATTTGGACTGCTACCAAATCCAGATTCTTTTTTAAATCAAATTGATGTTAATTACGCCAAGCTTGCTTATAAATTTTCACAGAATTTAAATATTGATCAAAAACAGCAAGATACATTGAGTAAAATAAACGAACTATTATTGCGGCATAAGATTAGAAGTATTGTTTCAATGTCAGAGGATAGTAATGCACTATATATTATATGGAGTTTAGGTATAGCTTGCATTCAAGGGCCATTTGCTCAGGAGCCTTTTTTAGACATCGAAATATAATGGGTATTATCAAAACTCACCATCAACCTAATAATCATAATGTGATAATGGACATTATCCGAAACCCGTCATTCCTGCGAAAGCAGGAATCTATACCTTAATAATTGCTTTATGT
>LFCU01000232.1 GCA_001044195.1 Candidatus Achromatium palustre | reverse complement strand
ATAATTTATATAGAAGGCGGGATCGCTTCGCTCTCCCGCCCTACAAATTTATCAAGTTAAAGAACTGGATAGTAGAGTGATAGGTGGCAAGCATATTTTAGAAACTAAAACCAAATTTCACGCTTATTCAAGTTCACATCATTTAAACCTCACCACCTATCAGTTACATCGTAAGTTTACTACCTATAAGTGTTTTCACAGGATGACAAGGTTAGTACTATAAGATTTGGCATGCTTTATTGAGAAATTACTGAAAATCGGTATAATATCCGGACACGTCTATTCTATAGGTTAAAAATCGGTATAATGTCTAGTTAAGAGGATTTGCGAAATATGGCCAAAACCTTATACGATAAATTATGGGAAAGTCACCTGGTACATCAAGATGCTGATGGTACTGCCCTATTATATATTGATCGCCATTTAGTACACGAAGTAACTTCCCCACAAGCCTTTGAAGGACTCAGAATAGCAGGACGTAAACCCTGGAGAACAGAAGCAAACTTAGCTACTGCCGACCATAATGTTCCTACTAATAATTTACAACTTGGTATCACGGATAAAATTGCTAAAATACAAGTAGAAACTTTACAAAATAATTGTGCTACTAATGGGATATTATACTTAGAAATGGGCGATCCCCGCCAAGGAGTAGTCCATGTTATAGGGCCAGAACAAGGTGCTACATTGCCTGGAATGACTATAGTCTGCGGTGATTCTCATACCTCTACTCATGGAGCATTAGGTGCTCTAGCCTTTGGTATTGGAACCTCCGAAGTAGAACATGTGTTAGCCACCCAATGCTTAATCCAAAAAAAATCTGCCACCATGCGTATTCGTGTAGAAAGCACTTTAGGCTTTGGGGTTACTGCTAAAGATTTAGCACTATATATTATTGGCCAGATTGGTACTGCTGGTGGCACTGGCAAGGTTATAGAATTTGCGGGTACAGCAATAGAAGCCTTAAGTATCGAAGGCCGCCTAACCCTATGCAATATGGCCATTGAAGCTGGTGCTAGATCGGGCTTAATAGCCGTAGATGCAAAGACTATTAGCTACGTTCAAGATCGGCCTTTAGCACCTAAAGGCACCAATTGGGATCAAGCCGTAGCTTGGTGGCAGACGTTACATACTGATCCTGATGCCAAATTTGACCAAGAAATACTATTAGATGCTACCTCTATAAAGCCGCAAATTACTTGGGGAACTTCTCCAGAAATGGTAATAGCTATTGATGGTAAAATACCGAATCCCCAAAATGAGCCTGATGCTACTAAAGCCGCAGGAATGCATCGAGCTTTAGACTATATGGGACTTGCTGCTGATACTCCCATAACTGAAATTAAGTTAGATAAAATATTTATTGGCTCCTGCACTAATTCTAGAATTGAAGATTTACGAGCTGCTGCTGCGATAGTCAAAAATCGTAAATTGGCTAGTAATATCAAATTAGCCCTTGTAGTCCCTGGTTCTGGTTTAGTGAAACGCCAGGCTGAATCTGAAGGCTTAGACAAAATTTTTACAAATGCTGGATTTGAATGGCGTGAGCCTGGCTGTTCAATGTGTCTTGCAATGAATGCGGATCGACTGGAACCTGGTGAACGCTGCGCGGCAACTTCAAATCGTAATTTTGAAGGTCGTCAAGGTGCTGGTGGACGCACCCATCTAGTAAGCCCAATAATGGCAGCGGCAGCAGCCATTGCAGGACATTTTATAGATGTGCGGCAATTCTTAAAATAACAGCCTTCTAAATAATCATTAATGAATGGTCATTTAAAATATAAATAAAGGATTACTGCAATTATGGAAAAATTTCAAAACTTTACTGGCATTGTATGTCCATTGGATAGAGCCAATGTTGATACCGATGCTATAATCCCCAAACAATTTCTAAAAAGTATCAAACGCAGTGGCTTTGGTCCTAACCTATTTGATGAATGGCGCTATTTAGATATTGGTGAACCTGGAGCCGACTGTAGCAATAGACCTATCAATCCCCAGTTTATCCTCAATGATCCCCGTTATACTAAATCTAGCATCCTATTAACACGCGAAAATTTTGGTTGTGGTTCTTCACGCGAACATGCTCCTTGGGCACTAGCAGATTTTGGTTTTAAATTGATTATAGCACCGAGTTTTGCAGATATTTTCTTTAATAACTGTTTCAAGAATGGCATATTGGCAATAACGATGCCAACGGCAATAATAGACCAGCTTTTTACTCAGGCAACTCAAGAACAGCCATTGCTTATAAAAGTAAATTTATATGAGCAAAGCCTCAGTTTTGCAGATAATTCTATACTAAACTTTGAAATAGAGGCATTTCGTAAACATTGTCTATTGGAAGGATTAGATGATATTGGGCTTACATTGCAACATGTAGATAAGATACGGGCTTATGAGATCCAGCATCGTCAAGAGGCTCCCTGGCTATTTGCCTAAAAGTAGGGTGCGCATTGCGCACCATTCATGTTGAAAGAGATCGTTCCCACGCAAAGCGTGGGAAAATAACTATTTCACGTTTTCAAAAAAGAAGGTGCGCGATGCGCACCCTACAGAGGATTTTGTACATGATGCATAAAATATTAGTATTGCCTGGAGATGGTATAGGTCCTGAGATTATCCAGGAAGCTACCAAATTATTAAACGTCCTGCGCGACCATTTCGGACTATCCATTGAAATTGAACCAGGCTTAGTAGGTGGCGGTGCCTTTGATGCTACAGGTAATCCCCTCCCTAATGAAACCTTGCAACTTGCCAAAGATGCTGATGCCGTATTGTTAGGAGCAGTTGGTGGCCCCAAATGGGAAAGCCTAGAAATTGCATTACGTCCTGAAAAGGGACTTTTAGGATTACGATCTGAATTAAAACTATTTGCCAACTTGCGCCCCGCTATTCTGTATCCCCAGCTAGCTGGGGCTTCAACCTTAAAACCGGAAATAGTATCAGATCTGGATATTATGATAGTAAGGGAACTAACAGGTGGCGTATATTTTGGACAACCTCGTGGTGTTAAGACTTTAGACTCTGGGGAGTCTATGGGCTATAATACCCTAGTTTATAAAGAATCAGAGATTGAGCGTATTTGTAAAGTGGCTTTTGAGGTTGCTCGCACCCGTAATAAACAGGTCTGTTCTGTAGACAAAGCCAACGTCTTAGAATGCACGGAACTATGGCGAAAGGTTGCTACCCGCGTTGGAGCTGATTATCCTGATGTAACCTTATCTCACATGTATGTAGATAATGCAGCGATGCAGCTAGTACGGGCACCGAAACAGTTTGATGTTGTCGTTACTACTAATATGTTTGGTGATATACTCTCAGATTGTGCGGCTATGCTCACGGGTTCTATAGGGATGTTACCTTCTGCATCTTTGGATGCTAATAATAAAGGAATGTATGAACCCATTCATGGTTCGGCTCCTGATATTGTAGGCAAAGGCATTGCTAATCCTTTGGCTACCATCCTTTCAGTAAGTATGATGCTCAAATATTCTTTTAAGGAACCATTGCTTGCTGAAAAGATAGATCTAGCAGTAGGCAAGGTATTGACTCAAGGGCTTAGAACTCCTGATATTTATGAAATAGATACTCCAGGCTTACGCCAAGTAGGAACTAAAGAGATGGGTGATGCTGTAATTGCTGCACTAAAGGAATAGTAGATTGGGCACAGCCTCATCGTGCCCACGCGGTATCATAATTTGTCCTGTTTGGTTTGCGTGGGCAAACGATACGACTGTTTGTCCTCCCTACGGACTTTATAATGGTGCGCAATGTGCACCCTTTATATTCATATAATATCAAAAAATTATGGAGAAAAACATGAAGCGAATAGGTTTTGTAGGTATGCGTGGTATGGTTGGCTCAGTACTTTTAGGCCGTATGAAAGCTGCTAATGATTTTGACCTTATAGAAAAACCAAAATTTTTCTCTACTTCCCAAATAGGTCAAAATGGACCAAATATTGGAAGAGCTATCAAACCTTTAGAAGATGCTCTAAACTTAGAAAAGCTAAGTGAAATGGATATAATAGTCACCTGTCGTGGTGGAGAATATACCCAAAAAATACACCCACAGCTTCGAGCTTTGGGATGGCAAGGTTATTGGATTGACGCAGCATCAACTTTACGCATGACTGATACATCAATTATCGTCTTAGATCCAGTGAATCATGCTACAATTAATAATGCCTTAGCCAATGGCATTAAAGACTATATCGGTGGAAATTGCACCGTAAGCCTAATGCTGATGGCATTAAGTGGCCTATTCAAAGCCGATCTAATAGAATGGGTAAGCTCAATGACCTATCAAGCAGCATCTGGGGCTGGAGCTAGTAACATGCGCGAATTACTAGATCAAATGGGCGTAATTTATGAATCTGTAGCAGATTTGCTAGGAAACCCAGATACGCCTATACTTGATCTTGATCAAATAGTAACTAATGTGATGCAAAACACAGATTTTCCAGTAAATAATTTTAATGTACCCTTAGCTGGTAATTTAATTCCATGGATTGACAAACAACTTCCCAACGGCCAAAGTCGAGAAGAATGGAAAGGCCAAGCAGAAACTAACAAAATTCTTAATCAAACTATAAACCCAATACCAATAGATGGTATATGTACCCGTATAGGAACCATGCGTTGTCATAGTCAGGCCCTAACTATAAAACTTAAACAAAACTTACCCATATCTGAAATCGAAACCATAATTGCACAAGCTCATGAATGGGTACAGGTGATTCCGAATGATAAAGACCATACAATCCATCACCTAAGTCCACAAGCAGTTACTGGAAAATTACATGTACCAATTGGACGCTTGCGTAAATTAAATATGGGCGATGAATATCTAGCAGCTTTTACTGTAGGGGATCAGCTACTGTGGGGGGCTGCAGAACCTCTGCGGCGTATGTTGCGAATTTTACTTGAACAATAACTTAAACAGTGAAGGAGATTCCCAATGATAAAAAAGATGCTGTTGGCATTAGCAATATTGATTGCGCTATCGCCAAATTACGGTTTAGCCTTAAGTCTAGGCACTATGACCACTAAATCTGCTTTAAATGCACCATTTTTAGCTGAGATAGCATTAAATTCTATAACAGATGCCGACAGAAGAAATCTAAGAGTGTCACTGGCTCCAATGGCTGTGTTTAACAGGGCTGGTATAGATAGGCCATTTTTATTAACCAAGTTAAGATTTAGGATCACTAAGACCACAAAAGGCAAAGATGTAATACGAATTACATCTAGACTTCCAGTACGAGAGCCGTATTTGATCTTTTTCTTAGAAGCTAATTGGTCTAAAGGAAATATAATAAAGAAGTATACTACTTTTTTGGACCCAGCTTCTCCAGTTCAATTACCGGAAACGCCTACTCAACAGGCTATAACGCAATCTCCTAGCAAGAGTTCTACGACACCACCAGCCAAAACAGTACCAGTTTATGGACCAGTAAAAAGTGGTGCTACTTTATCCAAGATTGCACAGGCTATTAAGGCTAAACGCACTAAAACACGCCAGGTAGTCAAAGCCCTGTATCGCCATAATCCTCATGCGTTTGTACGTGGGAACAAAAATCGGCTCAAACGAGGTGTAACATTGCGGTTGCCAGAGTCAAAGGTGTCTCTTTTAAAGCCTAGAGATGCCTCTAGTAACCTTTCTGCTAATAGAATGGTAGCTAATACGCCACCACCAAATTCTCCAGCCAATACATCACCAAATCCTTTGGTCAATACATCAGCAAATTCTTCAACCAACACATCAACAAATGTGCCAGCCGATACACCAGCCTCGCCAGAAATAAATAAGTTGCGCGAAGCCTTGCAACAAGCTCAAAAAGATGCAGCAGACTTGCAATCTAAAGTCACAGACTTAGAAAATAAATTGCAAACCAAAGATCAAGAATTGCAGCAGCATTCTGAAGCCTTTCAGAATGCTCAATCTCAAGCAAACGCCGAAAATACTAGTCAAGAAATTGAAAAATTGCGTTTAAAAGTCACAGAATTAGAAGCTCAATTGCAAACCAAGAATCAAACGATAGCAGACCAAAATGAGCAGCTTCAACAGGCTCAAACGCAATTGGCACAACAATCTAGTGCTACAAAAACGCAAGCTACTAATAATCAATTACCAGCTAGTGTTCAAACATCTACTAATGCCCAACAAAGTGCTACTAATACTCAACGTTCTACTAATAATAAAAAACCTACTAGATCTGAAAAAACAACTCCATCAGAAGAAGATATTTTCACTTCACTATTCAATATGTTGCCAACTATGAATATAAGCAGCAATGATACTATAATTGGTGGCGTATTATTGGTTCTTTTACTTGCAGGTCTGATAGGTGGTAGTCTATGGCTCAAAAAACGCCGCTCTGATGTCGAAAATGCTGAAGTAGTCATATATCCAAATGAAGATAGCGAGCATAGTGAATCAACGTTCGAAACTCAGACTTTACAACAGCAAGATTTAAACAAGGATACATCAAACTTAACAGACTTCCCAAGTAATTTAGAGGACATGCAGGAGAATACCGGGGAAGTTGATCCAGCCCAAGAGGCTGACCTATATATAGCTTATGGACGCTATCAACAAGCTGAAACTCTTATTACACAAACTTTAGACAAATATCCAGATTGGTTTGATTTAAAACTCAAACTCCTAGAAATTTACTTCACAACACGTAATGTTGCTGCGTTCTCTAGTTTAGTAGAAAATATGGATGCCCCTAATCTTGCGAATACTAATCCCCAGGCATGGACACGAATTTGCGTTATGGGACAAGAATTACTTCCAGGTAACGCTCTATTTGCTGATATTCCATCAGATGGCCAGACCGAACCTAAAACAGCTCAAAAATATTCCCAAACTAATATAGAAGAAACTGATAGTGGCCTTGATTCAAATGATACTATCCTCTCAGAAATGCCAATTGAGTTTGAGCAACAAGTCAACATAGCATCTAAAATGGATTCTATTGTTTCCAAAAATCCTGCTTTATCGGATATACATCCAGAAGAAAGTCAGGCTACTATTACGGCAGAACCTGCTTCAGATTCTAAAACCATAGATCCTATGTTTGAGTCTATCTTTGAACAGATGGATGATCTTTCTAATATATCACCAATGGAGAATATGCTAGATGAACTAAATACTGATAATATAGATACTGATAATATGGATAGTAATGTAATAGACATTAGTAATGATATCGCATCAGAACAGCTACCAACAGATCCAACCCCATCTAATACAGAATCTCAAACAGCAGTAGATAGCATTTCAGAATTTGATCTCGATAATTTAGATATTGATCTTAACTTAGATTTAGCATCAAGTTATGAAGAGGATCTTACCAACCTATCTAACGAACAAAATATAAATAACGAAGATTTTGTGGACAAATTAGCCTTAGCTCGTAACTATATGGATAATGGATTTCCAGAAGATATGACTAAAGATATCCTAGAAGAAGTAATTAATGGTGGTAATCAAGCGCAACAAAATGAAGCCCGAGAATTATTAACGCAACTTGGCTAGTTCTACTTTGTCACATTATCGTTCCCACGCAGAGGGTGGAAATGATATAAAATAGATACCAACATTTATTGAAAAATTACGTAATGTTGGGTTGCGAAAAGACTGCAACCCAACCTACAAAGAAATGATAAATTTATGAGAGTTGCAATGGGTGTCGAATATCAAGGAACAAATTTTCATGGTTGGCAAACCCAAGCTAATAATATTAGAACCGTGCAACAGACCTTAGAAAATGCCATATCCAACGTAGCAGCCAATGCTGTTACTATACAATGTGCAGGACGCACTGATGCAGGAGTACATGCCACTGGACAAGTGATCCATTTTGATACCAATGCCAATCGCACCATAAGAGATTGGATTATGGGAACTAACAGAAATTTACCGCCAGATATAAGTGTAAACTGGGCCAAATACGTAACCCAGGAATTCCATGCTCGATTTACGGCTATCGCCAGACATTATCGCTATATAATTATAAATTGTGCCAATCGTCCAGCATTGGTACGACAGTTTGCGCTTTGGAATCACGATCCACTAGATGCAGACAGGATGCAAGAAGCTGCTACCAAACTTATAGGAATTCATGATTTTTCTTCCTATAGAGCGGCAGGTTGCCAGGCTAAGAACCCTATACGCAATGTAAATTATATAAAGATCTATCGTCAGAAGCAGTATATTTTTATTGAAATCGGTGCATCGGGATTTTTATACCACATGGTACGTAATATTGTGGGAGTATTAATGACTATTGGACGTAAAGAACGTGCTGTTAATTGGGCTGTAGAGCTTTTAAAGTTAAAAAGTCGTGCAGCGCATAAAGGAATAACAGCGGCACCTCAAGGATTATATCTTACCCGGATTGATTATCCACAAAATTTTGAATTGCCTATAAATAGTTGTAACCCATTTTTACCTAATGATGTTGAGTATTAGCTAAATTATGATACTCTATAATGGTGTGCAATGCGCACCCTACTAAACTAAATATAATTAATTTATGTAAGAAGTAACAAGTATAAACGGTATTATACTATGCCAACTAAACAAGCCTCTACTAAACAAGCTCCTCCCAAACAATTGACTGGTTTAGCTAAACTATTGGTTGATAACCAAGTATTAAAACAATCAGACGCTGAACTTGCCGTTGAAGATGCAGCTAAAAAAAATGAATCCCTTATACACTATTTAGTAAGAAATAACCTTGTAGAAAGTCGCACCATAGCTATCATGGCTTCTGAAAAATTTGGAGTGCCTCTGCTAGATTTAGATGCTGTAGAACTTTCAGAAGAGGTCTTAGATCTTGTGCCTAAGGATTTGCAAACCAAACACCATACTGTACCAATCTTAAAACGTGGCAAATACCTGTTTTTAGCTGTATCAGATCCTAATAGCCATCTGCGTGATATTGGCTTTAATACTAAACTCACTCCACGCATGGTATTAGTGGAAGAGAATAAACTAAAAAAAGCCCTAGAAAATGCTGAGGGTAGCAATGATTCAACTATAGCAACTGATATTACTTCGGACGCTCTTCTTAATATTGAGGTAGCATCTGAGGGGGATGAAAAAAAAGCAGATTTAGATGCTGCTATAGATGAAGCCCCTATTGTAAAATATATAAACAAAATATTAGTGGACGCTATCACCCAGGGAGTCTCAGATATACATTTTGAACCTTATGAAAAAAAATATCGCATCCGATTTCGTCAAGATGGCATGTTAGGCGAATATGATTCGCCACCAGTCAATCTGTCAGGTCGCCTCTCGGCTCGCCTTAAAGTTATGTCGCGCATGAATATCGCAGAAAAACGGGTGCCGCAGGATGGCCGTATTCGACTAAGACTTTCGGCCAAAAAAGAAGTAGATTTTCGTGTCAACACCATGCCAACGGTACACGGCGAAAAAGTGGTATTACGTATTCTGGATTCTGGTACTGCCAAAGTAGGAGTAGAAGTACTGGGCTTTGAAGATGCACAAAAAGAAGCCTTTATGAAGGCCATTCAGAAACCTTATGGCATGATTCTAGTAACCGGGCCTACCGGATCGGGCAAGACCGTTAGTTTATACTCAGCTTTAAACTACTTAAACAGACCAGAAATAAATATTTCTACCGCTGAAGACCCCGTAGAAATCCAAGTACTTGGTATTAATCAAGTCAATGTAATTCCCCAACAAGGCATGACCTTTGCGGCAGCCCTCAAAGCCTTTTTACGCCAAGATCCAGATATCGTGATGGTTGGTGAGATTCGTGATCTGGAAACAGCAGAGATCGCTGTTAAAGCAGCCCAAACCGGACACTTAGTGTTGTCTACTTTGCATACTAATGATGCTCCTCAAACCCTAACTCGTTTAGCTAATATGGGAGTACCACCATTCAATATAGCCTCAGCAGTATTACTAATTATGGCCCAACGTCTAGCGCGTCGCCTCTGTGAGCATTGCAAGGAGCCTGCCGATGATCTACCAGATAAACTTTTATTACAAGAAGGCTTTACTAAACGCGATATTCGGGATATTCATGAGGGTGTGCAATTATATAAAGCTGTAGGCTGCTCCCAATGTAAGCGTGGTTATAAAGGGCGAGTTGGATTGTTTCAGGTTATGCCAATAACAGAAGATATGTCACGCCTTATCCTACAAGGTGGAAACTCTTATCAACTTGCAGATCAAGCAGCTAAAGAAGGAGTATTAACTTTACGCCAATCAGGGATACTTAAGATTAAATCTGGAGTTACTAGTTTGGAAGAAGTGAATCGAGTAACTCAAGAATAATGGACATTATTCGAGCCTTCCAATTATCATATATTTATTATAGATTGATAGCAGATTAATTAAGATTGATATTAAACACTAAAATCGTCATAATAATTAACCTTACATTAAATAATCAAATTAACTTGATCCTAAAAAATATGAGAATATTACGATGGCTCCCACAAAATCTAAAAATAAATCCCCCCCCAAACCCAAAACGGCTAAATTAGCCACTTTTAAATGGGAAGGGACTGATAGAACTGGTAAAAAAGCCTCAGGAGAAACTAGAGCAGCCAGTGTTAATGCAGCAAAATCCGCATTACGCAGCCAAGGAATTAAACCTACTAAAGTACGCAAAGAAGCCACCCCGTTATTTTCAGGCGGCAAAAAAGCCATTACCACATCTGACATATCAGTATTCAGTCGCCAATTAGCGACCATGATGCAATCAGGAGTAGCAATAGTCCAAGCACTAGACATAGTTGGCAAAGGCCATACCAATCCTAGTATGCAGGATTTAATTATAGATATTAAAACCGAAATAGAAGGTGGACTATCCCTAAGCAATGCTCTACGAAAACACCCCCTACAATTTGACGACCTATTCTGTAACCTAGTTGATGCAGGAGAAGAGGCAGGAGTACTCAGTGAATTATTAGAAAAAATAGCAGCCTACAAAGAAAAAACCGAGGCCATAAAAGCCAAAGTCAAATCTGCCCTTACTTATCCAATCTCAGTAATGGTCGTAGCAGTAGTTGTTATGTCCGTCTTAATGATCTTTGTAATACCAACATTCAAAGAAATATTTGATGGATTTGGTGCTGAATTACCAGCCTTTACCCTATTTTTAATTGGTATCTCAGAATTTATGCAAGCCAATTGGTGGATCATGCTGGGTGGAGTGATGACCTTTTTTTACAGCTTCTCTTATATATATAAACGTTCTGCTAAATTACGAGAAGCAATGGACCGCATTATGCTCAAAATACCAGTTATAGGAGTAATCTTAGAAAAATCAGCTATAGCAAGATTTGCCAGAACCTTATCTACAATATTTGCCGCTGGAGTACCCTTAGTTGATGCTTTACAATCAGTCGCTGGAGCCACCGGCAATATAGTTTATACAGATGCTGTCATGCGTATGCGCTCGATGGTTGCAGAGGGACAATCATTACAATTAGCGATTAAGGAACAAAATTTGTTCCCTCACCTAGTAATCCAGATGGTCTCTATTGGTGAAGAAGCAGGTTCCCTAGAAAAAATGCTAAGCAAAGTTGCCGATTTTTTTGAGGCTGAAGTAGATAACTTAGTAGATGCACTAAGTAGCCTTATGGAACCCGTTATCATGGTAGTAATTGGTGGTATGGTAGGTGCTATGATCGTTGGCATGTATCTGCCTATTTTCTCAATGGCCGCTACAATATAATTAAACGCCAAGTAAATTTTAGTTTATATGAACTTTATTATTACTGATCCTTATATTCTCTACCCGCAACTCCTAATATTAGGTTTAATTGTGGGTAGCTTTTTAAATGTGGTAATCTATAGACTACCACGCATGTTAAAAAAGCAATGGACTAAAGAATGTGCGGATTTATTACAAATATCAGTAACTACTGATATTAATACGGGCAGTGATTTTGATACTAAGAGTACTAATACAGATGGAGACAAATTTAACCTAGCCTATCCATCATCCCATTGTCCACAATGCAAGCATTCTATTAGACCTTGGGAAAACATTCCCATACTAAGCTATTTATTATTAAAAGGCCGCTGTTCGTCTTGTAAAGCAACTATCAGCATTCGCTATCCCATAATAGAATTAACCACCGCTATACTAGCACTTGTCGTACTAATAAAATTTAGCCATTCATGGCAAGCCGCTGCTGCCATACTATTAACTTGGGGATTGTTAACCTTAAGTATAATAGATTATGATACCCAATTGCTACCTGATATCCTAACTATCCCCTTACTTTGGATAGGACTACTTGTAAATACTGGCAGTTTGTTTACTGATCCAATAAGCGCAATCCTTGGTGCTACACTTGGTTATATGAGCTTTTGGAGTCTCTTCCAGCTTTTTTATATACTAACAGGTAAGCAAGGCATGGGGTATGGCGATTTTAAACTACTAGCAATGTTAGGAGCCTGGTTAGGATGGCAAAGCCTACCACAAATCATCTTACTTTCTAGTTGTACTGGAGCTATAATAGGAATAATGATGATTGTGCTAGGTAAACATCAGCAAGACAAACCAATACCTTTTGGGCCATACTTAGCCATAGCAGGTTGGATGAGCTTATTGTGGGGCAATGAAATTAACGCTTTATATTACCATTGGATTGGATTGAATTAAAATTGGATTAACGCAATTTACTATAATAATTTTCAGCATGTTAGTAATTGGATTAACAGGAGGTATAGGGAGTGGCAAAAGCACAGCCGCCAAACATTTTGCAGCATTAGGAGCTTATGTAATTGATGCTGATCAAATAGCACATAAGCTAGTTGCACCAGGCCAAAAAACTTTAGAGCTAATAGTAAACGCTTTTGGCTCTCAAATCTTAACAGCTAATGGTAATCTGAATAGGGCGATATTAAGGCAATTAGTTTTTAGCAATATGGATGCTAAAACAAGGCTAGAAGATATTTTACATCCACAGATCTATATAGCTATACAGAATGAAATATCTAAAATAAAAGAGTTTAAAGATACAGTACCCTATATAATAATAATGGTACCATTATTGTTAGAAACGCAACAAACCAATTTATGCCAAAGAATATTGGTTATAGATATACCAGAATCTATACAAATTGAACGAGTGCAACAGCGTGATGGCCATACACTTACACAGATACAAGCAATCATGAATAATCAATGGCACCGTGCTAAAAGACTTGCTAGTGCAGATGATATTATTGATAATAGTACCGATTTGATAAGTTTAATAGCACAAATAGATAAATTACATACTTATTATATGTCATTATCTTAAGAATTTAAATCTTTAATCCTAATAAATATGGACACAGATCAAGCCATCTACCAATATCTTTCCATAGATGTAGAAGCAT
>LFCU01000244.1 GCA_001044195.1 Candidatus Achromatium palustre | reverse complement strand
ACAGTAATTTTTCAGCATCATAATAACGGGTTCCAGCTTTAGATTTTCGATCAGGAATTAGAGACGCAACATATTGCGTCTCTACTGTTGCTTCCCATTTATGTAAGGTCTGAATCGAAACACCTAGCATTTTAGCGGCTTTGCCTACTTTGATCATGTTCATAGTAGGAGATAATATATGATAGTATACGAAAAGTCAAGAACTGTTTTAGCCCAACCTTTATATTCAACACGAGAATTTAACATAATGAAATTAATATCAAAATTGTTGTCTTGTAAGGCTGGAAAATCCAGCCTTACAAGCCAAGTTAATAACTTTTTCCATCAAACGGATTGAGTACCTTAGAGCCAAGTATTACAAAATCATTTACATTACGGGTAACAACGATAAGATCATGCTGTTTTGCTGTAGCAGCAATCATTGCGTCTTCATATAATTGATTAGACTTTCTATGCATTAATTTTGCCCAAGTTCTGAAAGTTACAGCATCCATATTTAGTACATTAAAGGTCTTTACAATTTGATCTAGCCAATTTTCAATTTGTTTTGCTTTCTGATAATTCTGCTCACGTGTTATTTCAATGCCAGCTTGAATTTCAGCAATAGTAACTACAGATATAAATAAGTATTTATCGTCAATACCTTGAATCCATGCCAAAACAGCAACATGTGGTTTGATGCGGCGTAATTCTGAAACAACATTAGTATCCAATAGATACATAGCAATCACTCTAGTTCAGGAGCATTACGACGCTGTGCGTTTCCTCTGGAAGGAATCAATAAATCGTCTCGAGCATCATCTGCAAGAAGTAGTTGTTTTAATGATGGTATTGCAGATGCTTGTAAACGTTTCCAAGCATCAACAGTAATTAAAACTGCTGTTTCATTACCGCGTCGTGTAACCATCTGGGGGCCATTAGTTATGCAGGCATCAAGCAGTTCACTAAATCGAGCTTTTGCATCTTGTACAGGCCAAGTTTGCATAAAAACACCTCTTGTTAGACTAGTTATATGACTAGTTTAATGAATTTTTTACATTTTACAAGTATTTTGTATTAAAGAGATACAAATATGATGACCGATACATAAATAAAAGTTAAGGGTTATAATGTACTTGCCCAATATCTTGGAGATATTGAAGCAGAGCGATTTGTAGCAATTATACAACGAGAACCATTTGATTATACTAAATGGCGTAAAGATAAAGATTTAAGTCTTAAAGAAATCAGCCGCAAGGCAATGGCTCAAAGAAATAGCAGCATTTAGTCAGGTAGGGTGGGCAAACGGTCGTATCGTTTGCTCACGCGAATAAATTCGCATAAGCACGATGAGGTCGTGCCCACCCTATCTGGCTACCAGAGTAGGAAATCCGCAAGAACCTGAAGAAGCATAAATTTTAACAACAGACATAGGGCTGAAGCATCCCGCCCTACGCTGCTGCGTTCATTTTATGGCTGCTTATTAGTTAAATATATAAAGGAGCTGTTACCAATACCAAAAGTGTTTCCTTTAACACATTTAACTGCAACTGCCTTATTACCAACGAATGCAGCCATAGCCACCGAAAAAACATGTTGCTTTGCAGGATGCGTTGCTGCTAAATCAATTCTATTTTTATTACCACAGTGAGCAATAGATCTATCAAAGAAAACAAAAATTGCGCTGTCGCCATAGGTTCCGACTCCTGTAACTTTAGCAACAGTGGAAGCTAATGCATAGTTACTAAAAATGAGCGACCATAACAATAGAAGTTTTAACAATCGCATACTTTTTCCTCTATAATTTTTAAACAAGCAATTCTAATCATGATTGACAAAGTATTATAGCACAGTAGGATGTGTAGTCAGGTAGGGTGGGCAAACGGTTGTATCGTTTGCCCACGCGAATAAATTATTTAGCCATTCCGCGTGGGCACGATGAGGTCGTGCCCACCCTATCTGGCTGAATTATATATTTTTGCGTTTGTTTAATAAAGTATGGGCTTGGCGGCGTGTTAATTGAGAAATTTTGCGTAAAATTACCAAAGTTCGATGTTGGAGATTTAAATTCCCAGCTTGTCTTTCCCAGTTTCTTACTGTAGGAGGGCTTACTTCTAATAAACGTGCAAATTCGGGCGGATTCATCTTAAAATAATTTCTTAGATGTACTACGAATTGTCCTGTAATGTTATCTTGAGATTTGGGGGGGGTGGTGTATCCATTGGTTATTTTTTTTGTGGGTGTTTTTGGTTCTGGTGAATTTGGGGATGTAGTTTCAGGTTTATTAGACACTTTAGATATCTGATCTATCTTAGATTCTTGGGAGATTTTAGGCATTTCAGTGGGTGCTGGGGTTAATTTTTTAGCTGATTTAGATGGCTGTTTATTGTTTAGTTGAATAGATTGTGTGCTGGATTTCTGGGACAATTTGCTGGGTTCTGGAGATAATTTGCTAGATGGTTGAGAGGATACTATTGGTTCTTTAGTTGTCGTGTTTTTTGTAAGATTAGGTTTAGCGATTTTAACAGTTTGGGCGATTTTAGTACTTTTAGTAGTGTTAGTACTTTTAGTATTGTTAGTGCTTTTAGTATTGTTAGTGCTAGTATTTTTAATAGCTTTAGTAGTAGTTTTAGACACTTGAGTAACTTTAGCAGCTTGAAGAGACTGACTAGTCTTATTAGCTGTATTATCTGTATCAGGTTTATTTAGCCTCGCAGACTGATGATCGTCTATTGCCACCCCAAACAATTCAGAAAGCCCTTGAGAACCCAACCGCTTATGTTTACCAGTATTAGTTTCAGTCTGAATTAAATTAAGATTTGATCCGATTAAATCATTAGGATCTACCCCACGCAATTGAAATAACAACTCTGGAGACTGATCCAAACGCGCCCCAACGCCATATAAAACTGCCGCTAAATGCTTACATAATCTTGCTCCATCAGGACAATCACAACTCATCTTAATCTCATTTGGCTTTGGAAAAAGACCATGCTCTCTGTCAGTAACTATACTCATAACCTGTTTCGATAAGTTACCTTGCAACAACTCCAAAGCTGAACCAATCTCGCCAAGACACTGCTCTTGCAAACGTTGCCATTTTTTGGGATTAAGAGGCTCAATAGCAATATTAATATTGTACAGTGAGGAGCCGCTGACCATAGCCTCAATATTACCAGCAGTTATGCCCAAATGACACACCGAACCATTACGCACATAAGTGCGACCTCTGGGTAATCGATTTTCATAATCACTAAATTTTTCTAAATGCTCACACCAGGCTAACCCCCAAAATGTTTTAGCAATTTTACGGCCACTTATAGTGACAGGTTCGATCTTTTTTCCTTTTTTTCTAAGTTTATTAACTTCTCGTTCGGCTTTGGCTCGACGTTCCGCAACTGGAATATAAGGTGCCCATTCAAAATAAGACATAAATTTTATCCTTAAATATTTGTCATTAATTCTACTTTGTCACATTAAAACTTAACTTATTAATTTCCAAAGAATTGATGTAAAGTGTTGTTTTCAATAAAATAAAGGTTTTATTTGGTAATCTGACAAAGTAGAACTAATGCTAGCTGATGAATTAGACTGAACCAGTGTCCTATTTTTAAATCTCCAATAAAAGCCGTGTTGGATCTTCTACAGAATCTTTGATGGCTACTAAAAACTGCACTGCATCCCGACCATCTACAATACGATGATCATAGCTAAGAGCTACATACATAACAGGACGAATACAGACTTCTCCAGCTATTGCTACTGGACGTTCTTTAATGGCATGCATCCCTAAGATTGCACTCTGTGGCGGATTTAGGATTGGGGTTGAAAGCATAGAACCAAAGATACCACCATTGGTAATAGAAAAAGTGCCACCAGTAAGATCTTCATAATTTAGCGAACCAGCTTTCGCTTGGGTCGCAAAATTAGCAATGCCCTGTTCAATCTCTGCAATAGATAATTGCTCACAGTTACGCAAAATAGGAACAACTAAACCTCTAGAAGAATTTATGGCAATCCCAATATCATAATATCCATGATAAATAATATCTGAGCCATCGATACTCGCATTTATTACTGGAAAACGTTTGAGTGCGGCAATAGCTGCTTTGACAAAGAAACTCATAAATCCTATTTTTATTTGATGCTGCTGTTGAAATCTCTCTTTATATTGAGTACGAAGATTTATGACCGCCTGCATATCGATTTCATTGAATGTTGTCAAGATAGCTGCTGTTTGTTGTGCTTGGAGTAAACGTTCAGCAATCCGTGCCCGTAATCTGGTCATTGGTATTCGTTGTTCCAAACGTTCTTGTAGATTATCTACTACAATTGTTTGAGGCTGTGATAAGGCATTAGACGGTGAAGAATTAAAAGCTTGTAGGTCATCTCGAGTTTGGGTTTGTTCTTGAACATCCAAATATTTCATGACATCTGCTTTGAGAATACGTCCATCCTGACCTGTACCAACAATTTGGTTTGGATCTATTCCAAGTTCTTTAATCAAACGGCGTGCTGCTGGGGCCATTATGGGATCATCATCTTTTTGCGAGATCGATTTTTCTGCTGGAGTTTTTGTCAACGTTGCGGTATGCTGCTCTGGTTGAGGTATAGTTTGAGTATCAACTGGTGCATCCTTTAAACTTCCCAAGACTTGTTGTGCTTTGACTACAGTACCTACAGTAGCTTTGATCTCTTCTAAAATGCCATCACTAGGAGCGGGAATTTCTAAAATTATCTTGTCAGTCTCTAAGTCTACAATATTTTCACCCTGAGTGACCACTTCACCTGGCTGTTTATGCCAGGTAATGACTGTGGCATCTGCTACTGATTCTGGTAAGGTTGGTACTTGTATTTCTGTATTCATAAAATTATTATCCCTTAAAGTTGTAAATAGGTTTTATGATTGATTCAATAGTAACAGTTTCTGCAATCAATTTTTGGATTTCGTTTGAATCTTTGTACACCATTGGTGATTCATCCAAAGTTTGTCTGTTAATGCAAGAACTATAAATACCCTTCATAGTTTCTTGATACTCTTCTAAAGATAGTAATTCTCTTGACTCACTTCTGCGCAGAATTCTACCTGCACCATGTGGTGCTGAAAAATTCCATAATTTATTACCTTTGCCTTTGCCTATGATACATCCATCTCTCATATTTAAAGGAATAATAACAGGTTCCCCTTTATGGGCTGATATTGCACCTTTCCGCACGATATTATCTTTGAAATTTATGTAATTATGGATGCTTGAAATTTTTTCACAGTTATTCAATTTTAAAGAAAAGAATTCTTCAATGATAGTCTTGGCAATTACTTCTCGATTTAATTCTGCATATTTTTGGGCAATATCCATATCATGTAAATATTCTTCACCACCATTATCTAAAGCCAAATATTCGATGCCATGATATGCTCCAGCACCCTTGAACTCATTTTTCAACCGTTGTTTAGCAATTTGTTGATGATAGTTACAGACTTGGAGGCCAAAATTCCTACTTCCGGTATGTATAACTAGCCAAATGTTATGCTTTTCATCTTTGTCTAACTCAATAAAATGATTTCCACCGCCTAAGGTTCCAATACTGAGTAAAATTCTTTGATGTTCATTGCTTGCAACTTTGTTAATAACTTTTTCAAATTGATTGGTTTCTTTGCTATATTGTTTATTTGATTTATTTGATTTATCATGGACTTGACTTCCAGCAGGAATTTTACTATGGATGAAATGATCAAATTTTTTCAAATTAATTTTCTGCTGACCAATATTATATGCAATAATCCCACAACCGATATCAACTCCAATTACACTAGGGTTTACAAAGTTGTTAAAGGTCATAGTAAATCCTACTACTGAGCCTTTTCCTAAATGGACATCTGACATTATCGCTATACGACAATTATCGAAGCATGGAATATTGAGCATATTATAAATTTGACTCAATGCAGCTTCATCAATATTATCCGTAAAAATATGAGCAGTGTTATATTTACCTCGGATTTCCATTTTTTCTTGAGACCTTAATGTTCACATCAATCCATCCAACTAAATATCAGATTGAGTTTGTCTGAGATTTAATGCTAGCTGATACAATGTATTACGGGTATTACCACTGATACGAGCAGCTAGCTTAGTAGCCTGATTTATTGGGAGTTCGTCTAATAGAATTTTGAGAATGCGTTTCGCAGCTTCTAAGTCCTGAGCGGGTTTCTGTTTGGCTCCAGTTACTAATAATACATGCTCCCCTTTAGTTTGGATAGGATCTTGAATTATAAAATCGACTATTTGTTCTGGAGTACCAGTTAGGAAAGTCTCATATTTTTTAGTGAGTTCCCGGGCGATAACGGTGTGGCGTGGTGGGGTAAATGCTGTTGCTAAGTCTAGCAATGTATCTTTAAGTCTTAGACCAGTCTCGTAAAATATTAAGGTTCCAGGTTCGGTTTCTAAGGATTTAAATAATGCTAGACGCTGGGTAGCGTTTTTAGGCAAGAAGCCTATGAATAGGAAACGATCCGAAGGAAGACCGCTAGCTGCTAGGGCGCAAATCAGGGCACTAGGACCTGGTATTGGTATTACCGGGAGTTTGAGTTCTCGAGCTTTGGTTACAAGACGGAACCCAGGATCGCTGATTAGAGGAGTACCCGCATCAGATACTAGAGCTACTTTAGTGCCTGTGGCAATTAAACTGGCTAAGATGGTGGCTTCTTTAAGCTCGTTATGCTCATGGTAAGCCCGCATTGGAGTGGTAATGCCGTAGGCTTGCAGTAGTTTAGTGGTTTGGCGAGTGTCTTCTGCTGCAATTAAGTCAACGGTTTTTAGAATATCTAAGGCGCGTTGGCTAATGTCTGCAAGATTGCCTATGGGGGTGGCAACTATATATAGTACTCCGTCTAGCGACTTACTGGTAATAGACATATTGTCCTACAGCCTCCACAAGATGTATTTTTTAATTAATCAAGTTGTTGGAGCATCTTTATCTAAGGTTTGAAGGGTAGCTTCTATGACGCGGCGCATTTCTGAGAGTTTAAATTCTCGAATCAGTTCCAATAAAGCATGAGCTTGTCTGGGACAACCTGGAGTTTTGGTTAAATCTTCCAGATAGTTAATTATTTCATGAATAGCTCCGCGCTGTACTAAATCCATAATGTCCATACATTGCATGTAGTTAATAGAGCTGTAGGATGATTGCATTGCATCTGAAACGGTTTGGTTAGTTTCATAAGTTGCGCTAGATTGGACAGTGCGGTCTGCTTGGCCATCCTGAACCTGCTGAGAATTTTGCAGCAGGTTAGAATCTTGACTATTTTTATACCCTTGGATCGATTGCTCATATTCCCACTCTATAGGCAGATTTTCCTCTAAAACTTGTAATAATAGAGACTGTTCTATTGGTTTAACCAGATAGGCAAGACAACCTACTTGCTCAGATGCAACCTTGTCATCATCAAAGGCACTGGCGGTTAATGCAATGATATTACGATTTGTTTTACCAGATCGAGCCAAAATTTTACGAGTAGCAGCCAATCCATTAACATTTGGCATCACTAAATCCATCAAGATCATCTCAAACGGTTGCTGTTTTGTAATAGCTATGGCTTCCTTACCATCCGTAGCCTCGGTAATCACAAATCCCAACGGCTCCAACATACCCCGTAACACCCCACGATTTTCTTCTACATCATCTACTACTAGTATATGTATTGGTGTAGTGAGGTTATCAGTACGGTGAAATCCAGTAACGATTCTTAAATCAGTAATCTTAGGAGCTGTTGACTCAAACTGTAATACCGCTACTGGCAGATAGATTCTAAAACAACTACCTGTGCCTAGTGTACTTTCTAGTTCAATACGCCCACCCATACGTTCAATTAGATTGCGACTAATGGCTAAACCTAAGCCAGTACCTTGCTGTTTATGATGTGCATCTCCAGTCTGTACAAAGGGGCTAAATATCTGTTCCTGCATGTCTTGAGGAATGCCAACTCCAGAATCAATTACTTGGATAATGAGATCGCCATGTTGATAGTCAGCCTCTAGCCTTACTGTGCCTTGTTCAGTAAATTTAATTGCATTCCCTAATAGATTCATACATACTTGGCGTAGGCGTTTATCATCCGTATTAATTTGGGATGGTAAATTGGGTTTAAGTTCATAATTAAATATGAGACCCTTTTGTTCAGCACGGATGCGGAACATGTCCGTGATTTCTGAGAAGAAATCTCTAAGCGAAAAATCTTGAGGAAATAGTTCTAAGTGGCCTGCCTCTACTTTAGAGAGGTCAAGCACGTCATTGATTAGGGTCAAGAGATGATCTCCACTGCGGTAGATCACATTTATACCGTGGCGTTGCGTTTCCGCAAGTGTAGCATCATTGCGCAAGATCTGCGCGTAACCCAACACAGCATTAAGCGGGGTACGCAGTTCATGACTCATGCTGGCCAAAAAGGCACTTTTAGCACGATTTGCAGCTTCGGCGGCTTCTTTAGCGGTGATTAATAATTTTTCAGTTTTTTTGCGCTTAGTGATATCTTCTTGAAGAATGATAAAGCCAGTAATATCATCGGGATTAGCACAGATAGGAGCGATGGCTACAGAGGACCAATAATAGCCGCCTGACTTCTTTTCGTTATACATCTCGCCGCGCCAGACATTACCTTGAAGAATAGTACACCATATAGCTTCATATTCATCGTTGCTCATACAATTGGTATTAAATAACCAATTTTGGCCAATGATTTCATCTGCCAGATAGCCAGTTATGGTAGTAAATTGTGGGTTTACATAGATTACATCGCCTTGGAGATCCGTAATCATAACTATAGTAGGGCTGTATTCTATAGCTATAGATAGAGTATGAATCTTGTCGTCAGCTTGTTTACGTTTTGAAATGTCTACAATACAGGCAACGAAGATAATATCATCATCAAGTTTAGCCTCGTCTACTGCCAGCCACATTGGAAAGTTTTCCCCATTTTGCCGTAATCCAATAACTTCGCGGCCACGGCCAATAACTTTGGTTTCTCCTGTCTTAATATATTGGGTTACATATTGGCTATGTTTGGAACGGAATGGCTCTGGCATTAAAATATTGACATTTTTTCCTAGTACTTCGGCGGCTTTATAGCCAAATATTCTTTCGGCGGCGGGATTGAATGTCATAATGATCTGATCAGTTTTCATGGTAACAATAGCGCTGACTGCGGTATCTAAGATTGCTTGGGTACGTGCTTCATTAGCCCGTAAGTCTAGAGTAATCTTGTCAGCCAGATTAATAGCCAAACGCCGCGAACGTAAGGGAATTTGGGTAAAGCCAAATAATAATAGGGCGCATAATATGCCACCGATTAAGACAATACGTGATCGGTCATAGTTGATCTTTGCTACAAATTGGGGGGTGGATTGAAAGAGTGCGGTCCAGGTTCGTCCTAAAATAGTTATAACACGACGTTCTTGGTATTGGGGAGTTTGATTGGTGAATAGTATAGTATTGGAGCTATATATTAATTTATTGGTATCAGTGGCTGTTGGGCCGTCGAACAGATATAAATTTATAAAGTTAGAACGTTCGCCAAGGATACCTTGCATAGCATCTTGGATCTTAATAATCGCAAATACAAAGCCAATAATGGTCTGGCGACTTTTTACAATTGCATCTTGGGATGTGGTGTGTTGCTGGTAAACGGGTATATATAAAATATTGGTAGTGTTAATATCTTTAGAGATCTTAATATCTTCAGTATTCTGAAATAACTTTACCGCTTCTGAAAGTGTAGGTTTGCCAGTATCCAATGCCCGCATTATTGCTGCTTGATAGACTGGTTGTTGCAACATATCCGAGCCAATAAGAGCTTGGTTATGTTTATTTTGGGGTTCTAAATATATAACCGAAGAATGCAGATCTCGTTTATCTGAGAGATGTACTGCGTAATCTGGTTGGTGTTTACGCATTGTTAGTATATGCTGCTCTAAATTCTCTTTAGCAATGATGTTGGAACAGCCAATACCTAAAATACCAGGAAAATATTCCTGTAGGTGTGTATCATCTAAAAAGGTTTTCCATTTTTTGCGAGTCACATATTCGCTAGCATCAATAAATCCTACAACTGTTTCAATAGTATGCTCATAAACGGCCATACGCTGTTTGATTTTAGCAATATGTTTATTTACTTCTATTGTAAAATTTTTACCAGCTTGTTCTAGTTCTTTATAGTGGCTAAACTCCCAAAAGATAAGAGCGATTATTAAACAGAGTGCAAACACAATCCAGGGCATAGCATCTAGATTGCGACAGAATTTGATTTTAGAAGTCATAAGCGGGAACCTTACTAATACTTAATAACTTGTGGCATCTGGTCAAGGCTGGACTATGGTGATGATGGAAAGAGCAACCCACTTTATTTGGGTTGCCAAACAGATTGCAACCCAACATTACTTATTTTTTTTTACCCACAAAAATATAGTATGGCACTTTTAATCCCAATAAATAAGGCACGACTGAATAACGTTCAAAACACTTATACTTAGGACAAAGCTTTTTAAGAGTAGGCAAATGTTCTGGATTAAGATGCACCCCATCATACCCAAACCAACGCGGCCAAAACGATCTAGTAAAAACAGCATGCTGCACTGCATCAGGTGCTGCTTTTACAGGGGATACATAAAAATCCACTACGCCCAAAGTGCCGCCAGGTTTTAACATTGCTACCGCATTTTGCATAGCTTGATGCCAATCTGGAATCATCGTAAGTGCATAAGAAAAGTACACACAATCTACTAGCTGTTTCGGTCGATAAGTTGTAGCATCAGCCTCTATAATAAGAGCATTGGAATAATCTTTTAGGTTGTTTTGTGCTTGTTTCAATAGCGCAGGACATAAGTCTACGATTTCAATAGCATTTAATTGCGATAATTTTTCACCAAAATACAGCGCATTACGTCCCGTACCTCCGCCTAGTTCAACAACATAGGCGCCTGGGGGAAGAGCTAAAGCCTCGATTAGTTCTTTGCGCCCTTGCAGGAGACGTTCTCTAAAGCTATCATAGTATTCTGCTTGAGGTGCATAAAAGGCTTCTAGACGTTCCGCATGAGAACCGGTACGACGCTGGCCTTGTACCAAGTGCCATAAAATCTTAATATCATTCCAAATCATTGCTTTACAACCAAATCAGCAATATGAAATCCAGCATAGGTATGTACTCGATCTTGTTTTTGTAATTTTTGGGCAAGTTCAGGATGGAACACTAGATAATCCTTTAGATATGGCCCTTCTGGTTTCAGCTTTATTTTATCTATATATTCAGGATTGGCGTGAGCACTACGGAATATAATTCTAGTCTTAGGTGCAGCTTTTTCTATTATAGCATTCCATTCTTCTGCCAACGCATCAGGATAATAAGAACTCATCCAGTCCATATGATCTAGTAATACAAATTTGGAGATCTGAGATTTAGTCTCTTGTAGCAATTCAGTAACAGTGCAAGTGTGTGGCTCAATGCGTTCTGCTAATCCATTTTGTAAGAGCGTAAAATTATCTGGTTTTAGATATTCAGGACAGCATTTTCTGGTATATTCGCCATTGAGATAGACCATCCAAAAATAGTTGTTGCTAATGGGCAATTCACAGAATACATATTCTATAGATTCTCGAATAAACCCTGCAATGCCCATAGGATGTTGGGCTTGGACTTGTTTACGTTGGGGAAATGGCACTCCTAAGAAATTCATAGTGAATTGTCTGGATAAGGCCCAATTCATTCCTGGCCCCCAAAGCAGAGGCTGAATCTGGGTATTATAAATATCCTGCTGTTCTGCAACAGAGGCAGCCTGTAAGATATTTTGTATACTAGTCTTGAGTTTCGGATTTAATTTAAGATAGGTATTAAAGACCCGGGCTACAGTACCTGAAAGTCCTTGAAAATATAGCCCACCTTTAGACTTATTGAACCAATGGGGGCGGCCATCCCAAAAATGACGTGCAAAGGGACTAAGATCAGCCCGCAAATATTTTTGGTATAGTTTTTTAAAATCGGGATGGGCACCTTGGCCAAAGATGCTAAAGAAATCCTCATAATTTAAATTTTTAATCCCAGATATTTTTAATTCTAAGAGTGCGGTTTGGCGAGGATTAGCATCAACTGTTAGGATACGTTGTGGCCCAACCAAGGCATAATCTAAAGCGTTACAGCCTGCGCTAGTAATAACTAGAATGGTATCTGTTGGTTTTAACTCTAGGGCTATCCGGTCAACTGCTGGGTCTTCCCAACAGGTGTTGTATACCAATGATCTGGTATAGATGGCGTTGAAGACTTTTTGATCAATCCGGTCTCGTAAGGTATGGGAAACTTCCAAAGGTAACCTCCAAAAATTTTTAGACCTGCAAATATGTGTAGACTATGTGAGTTGGGGATACCATTATGTTAATATTCATGTTATAGATATAAATTATATATTACAGTTGTTAAAATTGCATTGCAGGGTATGCATTGCGTACCTTTTAAAAATTGATATATTATCCCACATTTTGGCACTGGTTCAGACTAATTCAACAACTAACATTATGCTATTTAAAAACAATTTTTACTATACTACTCTATAAAAACATCTCAAAA
>LFCU01000174.1 GCA_001044195.1 Candidatus Achromatium palustre | reverse complement strand
GATAAAATTATGCCCACGCAAAACATATGCATAATGTCTGATTCTACCGCTTTCTGTGGGTTCCCACTTTCCCACTAATTGTATTGCAATGCTTTTATTGGTATAGCTATAAACTATTGATTTTTTATACCCATAGAAAGCGGTATAATAAGAAAAAATTATTTAAATAACATAATATTATCCAATGAATTAGACTGAACCAGTCCCTTATATTGACATGTACTACTTTATAATGGATAATCTTGTAAATTTAAACGACACAAAATATACAATAATCACTTATGAGCGATCAAAAATCACGCCGTACCTTCATGGAACAAAGCGGCAAATTAATACTTGGTGCCATGTTAGGCAGCCATATTGCTACAGCTAGTGCCAATGAATCTGCTCCCCAAGATGCAAGCACAGTAGATGCTACCACAGAACTCTGTGCTACTTGTGAATATTGGGGTGGTATACGCCAGATTAGTGAAGATACCAAAACAGTGACAGGCACTGGTATGGGATGGTGCAATAATCCCAAAAGTCGCAATTATCGCAAGATGACTAAACCTGATGCAGGTCCTATGATAGCTTGGAAGCGGTGGGGTGCTTTAAGTTAAACTAGTCCCAAATTAATCTACTCTTAAAAAAATTGTATCCACTTTTAGAGCCTATGCCTATTAGCATAGGCACAATTTTAGGACAGATTATGTTTAAAATCTCAATAGTGAAACTTACTAATTTGCCGTAGCGTACCATCCAAATCACACACTAAAATACTCAGTATCACTAGGCCATTAAACCAATTTTTCTTAACCATCGTATAAACTGCCGCATCCGCAAACCGTACTTGAGTATCAATCTCAGGACATTGTTTAAGATAATATTTTCCAAACACATCCCCACACGAATAAATTACTTAACAATTCGGCATGGGTACGATGAGGACATGCCCACCCTACCGTGCTAATCATATAGAAGTAGAAGCTTTAATGCAAGTGTTTTTTGAATCAAAAAATCCATATTAGCTAGAAAATTATTTAACAAAAATAATTGGTTATCAAATTGTCATGTAATGAGATAAATCATGTTGATTTTTAATAATGTAGCATTACGTCGTGCCAATCGTCTCCTATTAGAACAAGCGAGTTTCCTCATTCACCCAAGCCAAAAAGTAGGTATTAGCGGACCTAATGGCTGCGGCAAATCTAGCTTATTAGCATTGATACGTGGCGAATTAACTCCTGATGCTGGTACATTTACCAAACCTGATGCCTGGCAGATTGCCTATGTCGCTCAAGAAAATATAGATTCAGATATTTCAGCTTTAGATTATGTAATAGCTGGCGATACCGAACTTATCCAAATAAAAACTGCCCTAGTTCAGGCGGAACAAATAGATGATGGTGATGCTGTCGCACGTCTACATGCCCAATTAGAAACCATTGATGGCTACAGTGCTGAAAGCCGTGCTGCTCGGTTGCTAGATGGACTCGGTTTTGCGTTTACAGAGTTGCAAACGGCTATTACTAAATTTTCCGGTGGGTGGCGGATGCGGCTTAATTTAGCGCAAGCCTTGATGTGTCGTTCAGATCTCTTATTATTAGACGAACCAACCAATCATCTAGACCTAGATGCGGTAATTTGGCTAGAAGACTGGCTCCGCAATTATCAAGGTACTTTACTATTAATCTCGCATGATCGTGAATTTTTGGATGCTGTAGTAGAGTCGGTATTATATATTGATCAACAAAAAATAGCTCTATATAAGGGCGGTTATAGTGCCTGTGAACGCCAGCGAGCCGAACATTTAGCACAACAGCAAGCCGTTTATATACGGCAACAGCAAACCATAGACCATATTCAAAAATTTGTAAACCGATTTCGCGCTCAAGCTACTAAAGCCCGCCAAGCGCAGAGCCGCTTAAAAGCCTTAGAGCGTATGGAATTAATTGCCCCTGCATTCGTAGATTCTCCATTTAAATTTGCTTTTAATACTCCAGAAAAACTACCGAATCCTCTGTTAAGTTTAGATAATGTCAAAGTAGGCTATGATACGCAGGTTATATTAGAAAAGCTTAATTTTACCTTAGCTCCTGGAGAACGCATTGGTTTATTAGGCCCAAATGGTGCGGGTAAATCTACATTGATTCGTCTATTAGCTGGAGAGATACTGCCACAATCTGGAGTTATAAATCCCTCACCGCATCTTAAAATTGCCTATTTTGCACAACATCAGCTAGACCAATTGCGCTTTGATCAATCACCTATTTGGCATCTTAGCAAACAACATCCTGATTTTACTGAACAAAAGTTACGTTCTATGCTAGGCGGTTTTGGCTTTATTGGAGATCGTGTATTCGATCCAGTAGCACCATTTTCTGGTGGTGAAAAGGCTCGTTTAGTTTTAGCTTTATTAGTTTATAGCAATCCTAATCTATTATTACTAGATGAACCTACTAATCATCTAGATCTCGCTATGCGTTTAGCACTTAGTACGGCTTTGCAAGATTATGCAGGCACTGTGGTTTTAGTATCTCATGATCGGCATCTGTTACGCTTATGTGTGGATCGTTTATTATTAGTCCATAATGGAATAGTACAAGAATTTGCTGGAGATTTAGATGCGTATCCTGCGTGGCTTACAAATTTTCGCAATAAAGCTAATGAACTATCCTCATCTAAAATATCATCTACTATAAATCGTAAAAATCAGCGTCGCCAAGAAGCCGAGCATCGGAAGCAGTTGCAACCGTTACGTACTCGTTTTAAAGACTTAGAGACGCAATTAGAACAATTGCAAATCAAACATCAAGAGTTACAACAGCAATTAAGTGATCCAGTTATGTATGAACCGATTAATAAAGAAAAATTATTACAACAAATGGCTGTCCAGCAGGCTTTAGATCAGGAAATTGTTGCTGTTGAAACTTTATGGTTGGAGGTTGGAGAGGCTTTGGAACAAGCATCAAATATAGGTTAATCTATAGATCGTAGGGTGCGTATTGCGCACCATTTAGAGATTTAGCAAAACCAATAATTATAGACTATATACAGACTGTATATATAAAGCATTTTTAGCTAGAAAATAAAAAGTCTGATTCTACCGCTTTCTGTAGGTAATAATATTCTACGTATAATTAGCTTTATAAGTATTGATAGTACACACTTATCATACTCTTCTTGGCATAAGTTACATTTGTTTATAATTTTATATAGCATTATCAAATAGTGATATGTCTACAGAAAGCGGTAGAATCAGAAAAAACACAGCGGCATACACCGAACTATATAGTATTACGTTGTTGGCAATTTAAATACCTGTATAACTTTTAATAGATTACTAGCATATTTTACTAGATTTTCAGTCTGTATGGCTTGAGATTTTAATTGTTTGTTAGTCAATTGATTGCTTTTACGAATATTTTGAGCACGATTTAAAAGTTCTGCACTTACTTTTACCTGTTCTTGTGATGATTCTACAATCATCTGTACTGAAGATACTAAATCAGAAGTGGTATATTTATTAACATTCATTTGCTCTCCAGCCTGCTTGGCAAGATTAGAGCCATCCGTAATCTGTTGAGTAACAATATTCATTGTGCTTATAGTATTCTCTACTTCACTTTGAATAGTCTCTACTAATGAACTAATTTTAGTTGCAGCCTGTTGCGCTGTCTCCGCTAAACGTTGCACTTCATTTGCGATAATCTGAAAACCATGTCCAGCTTCTCCAGCAGATGCCGCGTGCATAGAGGCACTGACAGCTAAGATTTGGGTACGACGTGCAATACCACTTATTAGATCTACTACACCAGATATTTCTTGTGAATGAACTCCTAGCAATTCAACTCGTGTACCAGCTTCTCTAATCGTTACCTGAATATTTTCAATCCCAGTTACTGTAGTATCTACAGTAACAAGAGCTTTTTCTGTAATTTCGATAGCCTTATCAGCTGCAATATTGGAAATTTGGGCTAATTTAGCGATATTGGCCATATTCGATGCTGCATTATCAAGTTCTGTTGCAGTTTTTTCTACTTGATCGCGTTCGCTTTCGGCCACACTAGATACTAAATCGGATTGTTCCTGTACTCTAAACGATGCTTGAGTAACATTTGTTGATATTTCTGAAATTTGTTGCAAGGCACTAGCCATTTCATAAGTTAGTAGGTTGAGAGCATCACTAAGAGGACCTGTAAGATCGGATGCAATAGGGATTTTTACAGTGAGATCGCGTTGTGAAACTTTTGCTACAGCTTCTAATAGGGCAATTATCGAATTATTTAATTGTTCGTTTTCTGCTTGAATTTTTTGGGAAATAGCTTCCTGTTTGGTAATCATATTGTCAAAATGTTTAGCGAGTTGGCCAATTTCATCTTGACTATCTAGCGCGGCTTTGACTCCAGTATCTCCAGAGGTAATATGATATATAATTTCGGTTAGGTGTTTTATGGGAGATACTATCCCCCATAAAATCCATAATGTTAGTAGTAGCATCAAGATAGCAGTAATTAAGATTAGAATTTCTACAAAAAATCTAGTATGTTTTAAATTGTAAAGGCGTTTTTGAATGGTATTTTCTAAAGTTGTCAGTATAGTTTCTTGAAATTGAACACTGATTTTATATGCTTTTGTTGCCGTTTTATAATATTTTTTGGTATCGTAATCCAAAGTCTTGACATTGATGATCTTATCTTCAGTTAAGTTTAAGGCGGTTTCTATAGCTGTGATAACTAGTTTTAAGGTGGTGCTAAAAGTATCATCCTTATCTGAATCTTTAGCTGTAGCTTGTTTGGCATGTTCTTTTAAAATGGCAAGATTTACTCTAACCAATGATACTTGGTGGGTTAAATTATCGATATCTTTATCGATATCTTGATCGATGATATCTGTAAAAGAAGTTTGGTTAGCTCTATGCAATAAATTAATTCCCATGATACGAATTAGAGCTATAGATTCTATAATACTAATTAGGTCATAAGTTAGTACTCTTACCATATAGGATGTAAATCGATCAGTATCACGGTTGAGACCGTAATGCTCAACTAAAGCGATATAAAAGCCTCGAATTTTGGTAAGAATTTCTAGATGTTTATTGGTTTTCAGGATTGAATTTACAGATTGATTGCCTACAGTTGCAAGAGCTTCGATATCTTGTCTGATAAGAGGCCAATGATGGTGTGATAATGTATTATTCCATTGGGTTTGTTGAATAGCCTTTTCTATATATATAAGTTGTTTTTTAAGCTTTGTCTGCTTCTTTATTTGGGTTTGGGCTGTTATTCCCATTGCCACTTGTATTTTTAAATCCCAATCATCTTGCACAGATTTGTAAAGTTCTACAATTAACCTGATAGGTGCTATACCAAGTTTTTTAGTTTGAATAAAGGTAATAGTCTTATGCAGTTTTGTAAAATATAGATACGATGGTACTGAAAAAAGTATAAGTCCCAAAATTCCTAAAAGGGCAAAACGTTGCCATAACAACAAATTATTCATAAATTTCATGCCAATGTTTTAACTCCAAACTTTATAAATGGGCACTGGTTTAGTCTAATGTATTGAACTTAAGTAGTTTATTATACTAAACTATTTAGGTAAAGATTGCAATTTACTCACGATTGAATATATCTATTAAATTACTTAATATAATAGTAGTCATCTATTTATATAACACAAGTAAAGTATCTAAACTGTAATTCACACAACATCACAAAAAATCGCACATAATGAAACCGCTAATAATGGGACTCATAGCTTATATAAATGCGAAAAGTGTGAAAATATCTTCTTAAGAAACTAAGGATACCTTTTTAGAAGGATTACTGAAATCTGTTCATTTTATCATCCAAGTTTTAAAATCCAGAAATGAAGGATTAGGCTTCAACACATTGTGCAGAATATTCGAGATTTCTAAAAACACATTATTAAACTGGGAGAGAAAATTTTCTTACCTTACAGGAAATATTATTTCTATATGCTTTGACATTCCAGTTTTTTAAACAGATAATTGAAGGATATAAAAGACATTGTTCGAAATCATCTTTCAGGCCAGCAATTATAATGCGATAATTGGGGTTTCAAATAATATCTAAAAGGCATCCTTCATTTGCTTCCAAAAGTACTTTACACGGATCGTTTCTACGCTCTGCGTGGGAACGATAAAATATCAACGGAAAGCTTTAGAATCAGACATTTGATATAATAGATTATTATTCAAATAGATCGTTCAAATAGATCTCTGTTAAAGCCGATAACCATTAAATATTCTCATTATGAATCAGCAAAAAATAGAAGACATCGTACATAAGGTTGCGCAAAGCAACGGCAAAATTATCTTTTTGGCTGGTGCTGGCATTTCAGCAGAAAGTGGCATCCCTACTTTTAGAGGCGAGGAAGGCTATTGGACTATTGGTTCCCAGAATTATCAGCCCCAAGAAATGGCAACATTCAGCATGTTTAATTTAAGACCTATGGAGGTTTGGAAATGGTATATTTATCGCCATAAGGTTTGCAATCAAGTAGCCCCCAATGCTGGACATTATGCCTTGGTAGAGATGGAAAATATATTAAAGGACCGTTTCAGCTTGATTACACAAAATGTAGACGGGCTACATAAAAGAGCTGGCAACAGTGTACAAAGAACCTTTTGTATTCATGGCAATTTGGAATTTTGCCGTTGCAGTCACGAATGTACAGAAACGCTATATCCCTTCCCCAAAATAAATCCAGACCGAGATAAAGAGGCGGATTTGTCGGAAACTGATCTAAAAAAACTATATTGTCCAAGATGTAACGAGCTGTTGAGACCTCATATATTATGGTTTGATGAACGTTACAATGAGAATTACTATAAATTGCAAAGTTCTCTTGCACTTGCTAAACAATCTGATATTTTATTTTTGATAGGGACTTCTGGTATCACAAATTTGCCATATCATGTTATGAAAAATGCAGGGGATGCCAATTCGTATATCGTAGAAATTAATCCAGCAGAAACCAATTTTACAAGTAGCGTTGCAGCTTATGAAAAGGGATTTATTGTTCGAGAACCAAGCTCAACCGTTCTTCCTAAATTTTTGGAAGCTTTCAAAAAAGTCATGTAGGATCAAAAAATCATATCATCTTGGACATCATTTGTGATTGAATATCTACGCAATATCGCCATCATCGCCCATGTAGACCATGGCAAAACTACACTAGTTGACCAGTTATTACAACAATCTGGCACCTTAGGAGAACGGTTTGGCTTAGTAGAACGGGTAATGGACTCTAATGCCTTAGAACGAGAGCGCGGCATAACTATTTTAGCCAAAAACACCTCTATCAGATGGCATGAGTATTGTATAAACATAGTTGATACCCCAGGACATGCCGACTTTGGGGGTGAAGTAGAACGAGTCCTATCTATGGTAGACTCAGTACTTCTGTTAGTAGATGCCGTAGATGGCCCCATGCCCCAAACTAGATTTGTGACGCAAAAAGCCTTTAAACATGGACTAAGTCCCATTGTGGTAATTAACAAGATTGACCGTGAAGGCGCACGTCCTAATTGGGTTGTAGACCAAGTCTTTGATCTGTTTGATCGCCTTGGAGCCGATGAGACGCAACTAGATTTTCCAGTTGTTTACACTTCAGCCTTAAAAGGCTATGCTGGTTTAGATCCACAAATATCTAGCGGTGATATGGCACCTTTATTTACAGCCATTATCGAGCATTGCCCACCGCCGCCAGTAGATCAAGCCGGGCCATTTCGGATGCAAATATCCACGCTGGATTACAGTAGCTATGTAGGTGCCATTGCCATAGGTCGTATTCATTGTGGTACTGTACAGCCTGGCCAATCTGTAATCATAATCAAGACTGATGGCACCCAATATAAGGGAAAAATTGGCTTGGTATATGGATATCTAGGTCTCAAACGTTTTGAAGTAGCAATGGCTTCTGCTGGCGACATAATAGCTATCACTGGTATAGAAGCTCCGCATGTATCCGATACCTTATGCGCTCCTGAGCTTGTAGAAGCCTTGCCAGCACTGACTGTCGATGAACCTACGGTTAGCATGACCTTTCAAGTAAATACAGCACCGTTTGCTGGCAAAGATGGCAAATATCTTACTTCAAGACAACTTAAGGAGCGTTTAGAACGTGAACTGATTCATAATGTGGCCTTAAGAATGGAAATCGGCCAAGATTCAGAAAAATTTCGTATCTCGGGACGTGGTGAATTGCATCTATCAATATTATTAGAGAACATGCGGCGGGAAGGTTATGAACTTGCGGTATCTCGTCCTGAAGTAATCTTTCGAGAAATAGATGGCATCATCCAAGAACCTTATGAACAGCTAACAGTGGATGTCGAAAGTACCTATCAAGGTGCGGTCATGGAAACACTAGGTAGTAGGCAAGGCCAACTGCAAGATTTAGTACTAGATGGAAAAGGGCGAGTGCGTTTGGATTATTTGATACCATCGCGTAGTCTTATTGGTTTGCAAACTGAATTTTTGACTCTTACTTCAGGTACTGGTCTTTTATATCATACGTTTGATCATTATGGCCCAATTCAAAGCGATGTTATAAAAAGACGCAATGGGGCTATTATATCTAATAGTACTGGCAAAGTTTTAGGCTATGCTTTGTTTAATCTTCAAGAACGGGGGAGATTTTTGGTAAGTCCTGGGGAAGAAGTATATGAAGGACAAGTGATAGGCATTCGTAATCGTGATAATGATTTAGTAGTAAATCCTCTTAAAGGCAAACAATTGACTAATATTCGAGCCGCAGGTTCGGATGAAAATATTTTACTTACCCCGCCAATTCGTTTTACCCTGGAACAGGCTTTGGAATTTATTGCAGATGATGAATTAGTAGAAATAACCCCTACTGCTATTCGGATTCGCAAAAAATATCTCAAGGAGCATGAACGCAAACGCCGCAGGTTGGGTTGATAGCCTCATTATTAACCCAACATCAAAAAAATATTTATTGTCAGATAAATGTTGGGTTGCAAACAGACGCAACTCAACCTACGATGGGCATCCTGCATTTTCCAGTTTACACTTTTTGATCGTTCCCAAGCTCTGCGTGGGAACGATCAAAGCGCGGTAGGTGCTGCCTAGCTCGATGAACGAATATGAAAACGCCATTAAAAAAATAGTACATTACATGACCAACGATGGGAAAAGTGTTTTTCAAGGGTGGTTTCATTTTTTAAAAGACAAACAAGCAAAAATAATTAAGCGTCTTGTCCAAGCAAAGCATGGAAATTTTGGAGACACAAAATCGATAGGTGCTGATATTCATGAAATGCGGATTGATTATGGTCCAGGATACTGAATCTATTACGCCAATGAAAAAGAAACTATCATTATTTTGCTATGCGGTGTAAATAAAAGCACCCAAAATGAAGATATAAAGCTGGCTAAGAAGCATTGGTTAGAGCACGTAGGGCGGGAGAGCAACGCGATCCCGCCTTTTTTTGAAAATGCTATTCCATTTCATAATTTTTTACATTGTCCTATGCTACAAAATTTAGGCTTTATTTCAAATTAGCAAATTTATATGGAAGGCGGCGGGATCGCTTCGCTCTCCCGCCCTACGGGCTACGGGATTGAAAATCGAGGAAAGAGAGGTGGAATACGGATAATATATTATTGGGCAACAAGTGATAATCAAATATTCATGCTGTTTGCATATGCCAAAAATGAGCAAGAAGATTTAAGTAAAGAACAGTTGGCGGTATTGAAAAAGCTTGTTGAATTGGAATTTGGAAAATGAAAGATAAAGATTTTAGAGAGTTAGTAACTAGCATTGAAGAGGCTGGAAAGATTCGCAGAGGTGAAGTTGAACCTTCTCGTTCATTTGAGTTACCAGAACCGAATGTAAAAGCAATCAGAGAAAGTATTGGTTTTTCGCAGTCTAAATTTGCTGCATTGATTGGTGTGAATGTGCGTACATTGCAAAATTGGGAGCAAGGTTATCGGCATCCAACTGGACCAGCAAAGATACTGTTACGGCTTGTGCAATCTGATCCATCATTTGTATTCAAGAAGTTACATATAAATCATGCCTAACAATGTGCGGTAGATTTATGTTGGGTTGCCAAAAAAACAACAACCCAACCTACGGACTTTGATGAAATCAATTTCAGCACGTAGGGCGGGAGAGCAACGCGATCCCGCCTTTTTTTGAAAATGCTATTCCATTTCATAATTTTTTACATTGTCCTATGCTACAAAATTTAGGTTTTATTTCAA
>LFCU01000138.1 GCA_001044195.1 Candidatus Achromatium palustre | reverse complement strand
TTGACAAACAATCCGTTATAGCAGACCCCAAAGGCGCATCTTACAAAGACATCGTCAAGGCAGCCGAAAAATGCACCGCAAGCTGCATCCATCCAGGTACCCCTTGGAATCCAGCAGAAAAAGACCTTGACAAGCTGATGAAACGGGCGGAGAAGTATAACTAGCCCAGATAATTAAAATTGAGTATAATCCTAATACTCAATTTTATGCTAATTCCCTCAGTACAGGACAAAAATTGTAACTTATTGATTTTACGTTCCATCAAACACCATAAATCAAATAGTTACATTGACCATTTAGCTTTTCGTCCTGTACAGTGGCTACTTCCAAACATAGGAATTTTTATGAAAAAATATTTGCTTTTTGTAATGGGGCTAATATTGTTAGTGCCTCAAGTATCTTTAGCGGCACTCTATTGTGGAGTGTATTCATATTCTGATGTTCGACAAGGACCTTCCAAGTTGATTGATGGCAGTTATGACTATTAGACATTATCCGAAACCCCAATTTTTACTTTATCGTTACTAGATTGATATAGGGTTTCGGATAATGTCTATTATGTAATCATAACTGGAGGTTATGAACCAGATTATGGTGAGTGTGTTTGCATAAGAGGCACTATCCAGGATGGGCCAGTTGGTGATACAATCTATGGTGTCTACGAAAAACCAGGCAATACAAGATCTAACGGTTCTTGCGATATTTAACTCGTAAGCTCGTAGGGCGGAAGAAGCCAGGTAGTACGCACGACCGTACGGCGGGTTAGGCGCACCTAATAAACCTCGTACGGCGGAATGTAGGGTGGGAGAAACAACGTGAATCCCGCCTTTTGATAGAAATATCGTAATTATTTTTTACATGATTTAAAAAAGGTGGTATTTTTCCGCCATATGTGTTAGATATGAAAATATCGCTTAATATTTTTGAATGGAGAGAAAACAATGAAAATCTTACTATTTTTTGGTAAATTACTTGCAATGCATACATTTTTAATGTTCGCATTTGTTTCTTCGGTCACAGCAGGATTGGGTCCCAGCCACGTTGTTTGTAAGCTTAGCCCATATGGCGATAATTATTTATCAGTGCGGGCCTGTGGAGACTCTGGATGTAGAGAAAAGTTTCGTATTGGCCCAGGAGAAGCGGTTGATGTTATAGATCGTTCCGGTAGCTGGAGAAAAGTAGAAACTTCTTATGGTGTTGGCTGGGTCTACGGAAGATATCTTTGCGTAAATGATAACCCATAATGGCATCCTTCATTATCCAGCCAGCTCGTAGGGTGGAAGAAGCCAGGTAGTACGCACGACCGTATGGCGGGAGAAACAACGTGAATCCCGCCTTTTGATAAAAATATCGTGATTATATTTTACATGATTTAAAAAAGGGGCATCCTTCATTACCTTCCAAAAGTAGTTTACACTTTTTTAATTTGGAATAGAATATTCGCACCAGTATTGACAAGGAATGTTTGGAATATAACCAATCTACAAATTGTAAACAAGAAATGAAGGATGCCAAAAAAGGTGGTATTTTTCCGCCATATGTGTTAGATATGAAAATATCGCTTAATATTTTTGAATGGAGAGAAAACAATGAAAATCTTACTATTTTTGGGTAAATTAATTGCGATACATACATTTTTAATGTTCGCATTTATTCCTTCCAGTCAAGCAGAATTTGCCACTTTTGTTACTTGTAGAATTCCTCATAGGCATGTATCGGTTCGTTCCTGCGGAAGCACTAGATGTGAAAGGCTATTTCGTCTTAACTCTAACGAACCTGTTAATGTTATAGATCGTTCTGGAAACTGGAGAAAAGTGAATACCTCTTATGGGGTTGGTTGGATATACAAAAAATATCTTTGCTACAACGAATGATTTTTAACCTCGCACGTCGGAATGTAGCTCGTAGAGCGGAAGAAGCCAACACGTAACTGGTAATAATGACCTCGTACGGCGGAATGTACGACCGTACGGCGGGAATGTAGGGCGGGAGAAACAACGTAAATCCCGCCTTTTGATATAAAATATCGTGATTATATTTTACATGATTTAAAAAAGGCGGGGGTTTCCCGCCCTACGAGCTGGAACCCAGCAGAAAAAGACCTTGACAAGCTGATGAAACGGGCGGCTAAATATAATTAGCCTTGTTTTTATAGGCACAAAGATCCCGCCTAAACTTTAATAGTAAGGCGGGTATCGTAAAAGAAGTGTTGTATGGATAGGAAGTTTAGTGCGTTTGGCAGCTATTTTGAAACTAGGATGCAGCAGATTATAATTTATGCCTCGTAAAATTAGAGAATTACTGCGTGATCTTGAAAAAGCCGGTTTCAAAAATCGGGGTGGAAAGGGAAGTCATCGTAATTTAGAACATAGCTCTGGAGTACGGATTACAATTTCTGGTAAAACTGGTGATGATGCAAAACCTTATCAAGAAAAAGAAGTGAAACAAAAAATTCAAGAAACAGAATCATGAAAGAGAGTGCAAAATATTTAAAAATTGTTGAATGGTCAGATGAAGATCAATGCTTTATTGGTCAATGCCCGGGCGTTATAGGTCCATGCTGCCATGGAGAAAATGAAACAGAAGTTTATTCAGAACTTTGCACAATAGTAGATGAATGGCTAGATTTATGGAAAAAAGAAGGTAAACTACTGCCACCATCAACTTATGGTAAAGGAATCGCCAAAAAATTAGTAGAAGTAATCTAAACAGAAAAATGCACCGCAAGCTGTATCCATCCAGGTACCCCTTGGAATCCAGCAGAAAAAACCTTGACAAGCTGATGAAACGAGCGGCAAAATACCAGTAGCTGGAAAATCTTTAAATTGGATTGCCTTTTGTTTGGTGATCCAATAATAGTTTGGTGATCCAATAATATTTAATATTCTGAAAAATTTTTATTGACAACATCTACTCATCATAATGTACGGAATCGTTTCCACACTTTACACGGAAACGATACAAAACGTAGTCCATTATTAACAACTACTACTCTGGAGACTAACACCTGATGTTTAGCAAGAAATTTCAATCATTCCAAATGATGATTTTGTTTGTTTTTGTTTGCTTCTCAGCAACAGTTTTAGCTGGTAAAAACATTAGTACAGCTAACGGTTTGTTAACAGCAGGACAACATGTTGATGTAACACTTTACCCACCTGACATGGGAAGACGGTATGTAGTCAAAGTTAATTTCCTCAAAATTGAAAGTTCTGCGAAAGCAATGGATGCCTATTTTGATTATCGTAACCGCCATGGAGATGGTTCTGCATTTATGAATATGTCAAGAGAGGCATTAAAGCAGTTAAGATCACACGCAAGCCTTGATGTTACTGAAGATTCCGGTAGTTACAGTTCTGTCGGGCGTGTCTCAGATCTTGGCGCATTTACCTGGGGCAAAAAAATTAAATTCCAAGCCTCGCAATATCGTTATAAAGCAACAATAACTTGTACAGAAGGCATAGGTCTTTATCATCTTGTATTTGAATACAAATAAAACCTCGTACGGCGGAATGTAGGGCGAGAGAAACAACGTAAATCCCGCCTTTTGATATAAAATATCGTGATTATTTTTACATGATTTAAAAAAGGCGGGATTATCCCACCCTACGAGCTGGAACCCAGCAGAAAAAGACCTTGACAAGCTGATGAAACGGGCGGCTAAATATAATTAGCTGAAAAATTTTTAAATTGGGTTGTTTTTTACTTGACAACCCAATACTAATTTAGTATACTTTTTTTTACATATTTTCAATGATAAACTTAAATGTTAGGAGTGAAATGTGCGAAACATAATTTTCGTTGCATTACTTGTTTTCTTAACCTTTACAACGACTGCAATGGCTCGAACGAAGGTAGTTTCAGGGCAAGGTGCGTCTTGTAGAGAAGCTACTTCTATGCTGCGTTACGAGGTACAGAGAACTTGGGATAATTGGACTTCTTGTTCTCGTAAGGTTCTTTTACGAATGAAGAGATGTAGAAAGCAAGGTCGTAGAAATTGGATTCGCACCCAAGGGGTTCGTTGCAAGCGGTACTATTAAGCTGGAGTTGTAGCCAGGCAGGGTGGGCAGACGGGTGTATCGTTTGCCCACGCGAAAATTATCAAACATCGCCAAAATTAGCTTTAATGTTAATTGCTGCATTTCCACCACCCCAATCTTCCGTGTATATACCATTTGATACATATCGATGAAATGTTGAATATGGCCAATCTTTTACATACATAACGAGACCATGCTTCACAAGATTCCAATGGATATAATCAATATGACGTTCAAAATCCATTGCGTCCTTTATTTGGTGTTCCCAAAATCGTCGCTACCATATTGCGCTTTCCCTATGTTTTAACTTGGATAAATTCATCCAATCATCTCTATGAAACAATGTCCGCGCTCGCTTGGAAAATCCAGATTTTATTAAGTTCTTTGGACTTTCATTTTCAAATCAGATAAGATATCATGGCCCCTACAACTAGAGCAAGCTTGCTAACGACTGTTTTGCGTAAGCTTGGTAAGATTCCTTTTAATCCTTCGGATACTTCTGCAGCTAGTCTTTTTACTGTTCCCATAGTTATACTCTAAAAATTTTTGGTAGCTAAAACAGAGTAATTGAAAAATTTATGTTTTACAATATAATATTTTAAACTGATAGGTGGCAAGAACTTTGTCTAACTTTTTAGGAACAGCAAGATACAATCCAAGTCCCATCCAACACAGGTTGTAACGCACTTTTATCTGGTTTTATCTTTAATCTCGTGGTTATTGATTAAATTTAACACAGCTTTGGCAGCACGATGTTTGGAATCGCATTTAAGCTCTAAATGAATCTTTTTGTATCGTTGGCGTATAGATTCCATAAGCTTAGGATTATCCAAAAAATTTAATATTGCTTGAGTTAATTGTTCTGGCTGGCACGAATCTTGTAAATATTCGGGGGCTAAAGATTCTTGAGCTAAGATATTAGATAATGCAATATGCGATACTTTAATTAGATTAAAATTTTTTACCAACCAATAAGTTAAAGAATTTAAACGATAAGCCACTACATGAGGACATTTACACAGCAACGCTTCTAATGTCGCAGTACCAGAAGCAGTCAGAGCTAGATTTGATGCTGTCAATACGGTATGACTATGACCATCTACAAATGTTATTGGAATTTCTGGAGCAATAGATTGCTGCGCAATTTCTACTAATTCTCGAATTTTGGGGGTTACTAAAGGGATCACGAAATGTAGCTGGGGATGCTTTTGATAACACCAACTAGCAGTTTTAAGGAAAATCTTTGCTAATAACTGTATCTCACTTATACGACTGCCTGGGAGCAGTGCTAGTATTGGTTGGGTAGCGGGTAATCCTAATTGGAGCCTGGCTTGTTGCTGATTAGGCTCTATTGGGATAGCCTCTGCTAATGGATGCCCTACATAGCTTGTAGGGATGCTTTGGGACTCTAATAGTACCTTTTCAAATGGTAAAATGCTAAGAGTAAGATCCGTTGAACGGCTTAGAGTTGTAGCGCGTTGGGTTCTCCAAGCCCATATTGTAGGACAGACATAATGTACCGTAGGAATACCAGCAATTCGTAAATGCCGTTCTAGCCCAAGATTAAAATCCGGTGCATCAATCCCTATAAAAACATCTGGTGGATGTTTTAGAAAATGTTTAATTAAGTTGCGTCTAATGTGTATTAAGCGCGGTAAATGCCATACTACTTCAATAAGTCCCATAACTGATAGATGTTCGATAGGAACTAAACTTTTGCATCCTGCTTTTTGCATGAGTAGGCCACCTACCCCCTCAAACTTAGCATGAGGGACTAACTCCTGAATAGCTGTAATTAGGTCAGCACCTAATTGATCTCCAGATGGTTCGTTGGCGACTATTCCAATGTGTAAGTTTTTTTGGATATTTGGTAAGATTGTTGTCATTTAAATTAGTGTTTAAATTAAATCTACATCTACAGTGCTGCGCCTATTCGTTTTAACTTAAAACCAAACTATAGGTTTATATAGGTTTATATAGGTTTATTCTAACTGTTTTAAAGTCAATACAGCACGTCCTAATCCCCTGGAACGTTGCGCACCTACCGCCTGCACTAAAGGCAACGCCTGCTGTACTAATCTCAGCCATTGCTGTTGTAAATCTCGATACTTAGCATTAGGTATTAAATCTATCTTGGCATACAAAGTTAAAGGGATAACCAGTTCTATACTTCTAAAACTGTCATTTTGAGCAGTACCAGATTCATGATCAATGGCAGTAGCGAAATATTCTTGATATAGACCAGATATTAAGTTTGGATGAGCAGCTAAATATAAAGCTTCGGTTTCTGGCAATTGTGCATCGCTAAATCTTAACAAACCAGGCCAAATCTGATTATTGCTTTGGCTACTGTGGTTATAGGTACCAAAAAGTTGCTCGGTTATGGATGGGACTAATTTTTTTTCATAACCACCATACTGTTCCCAACGGTATACTGCATCTCGAACTAAACCTTTTAGAGTACGCCCTGGTAGACTAGGTAGATGCTGCGCATTACGATGCGTAATAATTTCTATATAGTTACTCTGATTTCGGCCAGTACCAGGGTGCCAATAATTAGAAATTGCAACCTTTAGTTGGCCACGCATGTTTTGGCTCCTTCTGCTATTTGAATATGACAAGTATCACCAACTGCTTTTAATGTCATTAAATCCCCAATCGCAGTGCTACGTAGTTTAGAGGTTTTACTTCCAGAATAAGGCAAATCGCCACTGGCCTGGGTTATCCCTAACTCCATTAAAAGGCTATCAAACTGGGCTAATTTTTCTGGAGAGCGTTGCCGAAATCTTTCGCGCCATCGTTTATATTGGCGTGTAGTCTGTGTTGCATCATGTCCTATTAATCCAGCCAATTCTCCAATAGCACCTTTAGAAAATTTTGATTGTGTGGAATCAAAAGGTGTAAGCAAAGTACGTAATTTTAATAAATCATCTAATGCAGCTAGACCTTGGTCCTTTTCTAAAGCATAACATTCTAAAGTATGGCGTAAATTACCCAAAGTAAGTTCTTGTTTTAATATAGCTTCGTAATTGTCTACTAGGACTGTAGTTATACGATGCCAGGAGATGCTTGTTGGCACATTTGCGGAATCTTGAATTTTAGACAATTTTTTAGCATGTTGACATAGATCAATAGTTAATTCATGGAGCGTATGTAAGGGGTGATTAGCCTTAGCATACAGTATACCAGCACATGCTGTACGGGGTTGTGGAAGTTTAAGATTAGGAAATTTTACTTTAACTTTTAACAACATAATGTCGTTTTGCTTAGTGAATTGTTGCAAAAAGCACCGGGTAAAATTTAGAGCAAGATCAGAGCGTATCAGAATGGTTATGTCATCTCCACCTAATACAATAGGGCGGGCTGGATAGATGCCATCTTGTTGCTTGGGTTCTAAAACAAGTTGGGTAGCTATTTGCGTGGCCTTTTCTGTAGCAGCCATAATAGCAGTTGAGCAAGCATTAAAGATCTCTGTATAGAGATTTGGGGATTTATGTCCAAATTCCTCTAAACTATTTAGTAGTTGCCATAAATTATTGCCATTGGCATGTACTAATGCTAAATTGCGTTCTGTTTTAAGAAAGGGAAATTGGTGTTGGTTTGGAGTATTTTTAGTATATTGTGAGTTTAAATCTAATGGCCAGGCGTACCAAGGGGCATCAGGAGCCAGGCGTTTGATTAAATTGTCTCCAGTCCACAATTTCTTATCTAGTTTCCTCAGCGTAGCAGCATCTATGGCTTCTATATTTTCTGTATTTTCTATAGTATCGTGCCAACCAACCGCTACTTCTCCAGTACGACGACAGCGTTCCGCCATAGGAGGTGCTTGGGGCAATCGCGCAACAGGAGAATTGCGCATAGCCAATAATTTACCTAAAGCATTTCTGTAGGCATTATAGTAGGTGTCGCCTTGCCCTTGGGCTTGTACAAAGCTCAAATCAGGGGCATATTGTCGTACTATTAAGGGCCATAAAGCAGTAAACTTTTCCATTGCTTGAGCATTATCACTAAAGGCATAAAATGTACCACTGCTATAACGTGCATGAGTGATTAGATTTTTATCACCGCAGACCGTTTTTAAGGTATCTTGAAGTATATCTCCAGTAATACTTTCGAGTAATTCACTAGCACCAGAGATTTCTTTAAGTTGATTAGTATTTAATATATAAGATTGAATGGATTGTGTTTCAAAAAGATAGAAATAAACGCTCATTTTACTTTGTCATATTGATTGGACTTTGGACAAACACCTACCTCTAAAATAAAATGCGCTACACAAACTATTATACACAAATAAGTTTAGAGACGTATACATGATGGACGAAAATAGCGATTTATTCAAGAATGTTCGTCAGGAATTATAGTGATTTTAAAACCCTGGTACAAGTGCATAAGTCTGATTCTGCTGCTTTCTGTTGGCACATATCTATTTGATAATTCTATATAATATTATGCACAAAAGTAACTTATGACCAAGAAGAGTAGGCACTGATTCAGTCTAATTCATCAACTAACATTATGTTATTTAAAAACAATTTTTATTATGTTATCCTCTAAAATCGTCTCAAAATTTT
>LFCU01000164.1 GCA_001044195.1 Candidatus Achromatium palustre | reverse complement strand
AGTAAACCTATATAGAAGGCGGGATCGCTTCGCTCTCCCGCCCTACAAATTTATCCAGTCCAAAAAACTGGATAATCGAGTAATATTGATTCCTTGCTTATTGTACTGTTACTCGTAAATCACCTACGCCCCAGCCATCAGGTTTAAGGTGTTTTACGATACGTCCTAAGCCTCGTTGTAGGCGGGCGGCAAAGTTAGGGGCCTCAACAGCAGTAAGTCCTCGACGCATTAACAATGCAGCATCTTGCGCATTTAGCTTGAGCGGCTTAGGTGTAACAATGGCTTTAAAATATTCCTGGCCGGTTTGATTAAGACGCAAGCGTCGATCTATAGCTACATATTCACCAGGACGCAAAGCCCTTTGGCCTTTCGGGATACTATGAATACGTCCTGGTGTTACTGGAGCAGTAAGATCCAATTGACGCCAACGGTTATATTGGCTGTTTTTCTGGGGTGTTGGATACAGGATGGCAAGATTACCATCTGGAGCAAGATTTAACAAAGTCAAATAGGCTGTAGGATATGGCAGTCTTTGCACCTGATAATATAGGGTAACACGAGCACCAGGATGTAATTTAGTTTTACCTGGTGGCCTAGAACTGTCTAGCCATAATTTAACCTGAAATGGAGCGGCTGGATTCTGTATGGCACCAAGTTGCTGTCCGGTTTGATACGTCAATAGGGCTTGGATAACAGCAGATTTTTGAGCAGGCAAGCGTTGTAATAGCTCGCCTGTCGGATGATAGAGGCTTACTTGCTGCTGTCTAGTTTGGACGATGATATCAGGATGTTGATAATCTAGTGCTAGTTTAGCATGATTTCGAATAGCTTGCCGCAGGATATTAGTAAACTGGTTATTTCCCTTAAGCTTAACCTTAGTTGTTACTGATTTTGGTACCGTAGTTGGTGATTGCTTATTAGTGAAGCGGCGTTGCTTGCTTAAGGCAAACAACTCTTGATCGGCTTGTGGTGGGCCATAAAACACTGGCAATTGTTGGGTTGGTGGCATCTGTTCCTGATATTGCAAATTATGGCGTACTGCCTTAATAATCTCACCATTGGTATAGCGAGCATTGGGCTTAGCTTGCAATAGTCGAGTTAAGGCTTGGGTAAAGAGACCACGATTAGTATATTGATCTTCATTGGCTAATTGAAAATAGCGGGCTGCTGCAAAATAACGATACGCAGTCACTACTGGTCGACCACGGGCACGAAATCTAGTAATAACTCGAGTTTTGGTAAGTAACCAGGGGACTTTTATACTACGGGGGCGAAACCGGAGGCTGAGTTTTCTAGTAGTACCGCCAGAATGACAGTTATCAAGCCATAGAGTCACATTACGCCCCCGTAGTTGCTGCAACAGGATATGTAGTTCTCGATCCAAAATGAGATTTTTGATGCTCCTATCTTGCGGATTAAGTTTGGTATCGTATGGTACTAAGGCTTCAGCGAGTTTTAATCCTGATACTTTGTTACCAAACAGGTCTTCGCCTTGTTGAACCTCTGTATCCTGTCGTTTATCTGGATCTAGGGTTTGATCATCTTGAGTGCTAGGTACTTGCATCCCATGACCGGCAAAGAGTAAGAAGACATCATCCCCTGGCTGGGTCTCATGGATTAGCCAGTTTTGAATCGCAGTCACGATTGCGGCATGGGTAGCTTCTTGCTCTTTCAGAGTAAGGATTGTGGCTGCTGGTATGCCCAATGGTCCAGTCATCAATCTATACACAGCCTCCATATCTGCTATGGCTCCGCTTAATTGCGGGATCAGGGGATCGGCACCCTGATAGTTGATGCCTATCAATAAAGCACGAAAGGTAGCTGATGCTGTGATAGGTTGCCCAAGAAGTAAGAGTAGTGCTAGTGGTATCACTAGCTTAGCTAAGCGTGGTAGCATTAAAGATTGTTCCTATTGTACTTTGATCTCAACGCGACGATTACGGGCACGGTTTTGAGATACAGGCTGTTCATCTCCATAACCACGAGCTATAATTTTATGGCTGGCAACGCCTTCTGCTATTAAGGAGGTGCGAATATTATTGGCTCGTTTTATGGAGAGTTCCTTATTAAGCCGCTTACTTTCTGCTGGGGATACATCATGAAACGGTTGATCATCACTATGGCCTTCTATATAGATCTCACGATTAGAGGCAACTTGTAGCAAAGCAGCACCAATCTCGCGTACTTGGGTGCGATTGGCATCTGTAGGTGCTAATTCAGCTTTGCCAGTAGCGAATTCTAAGTTACGAAATACTGGCTGCATGTCCATTACGGCTCGTAAGTCAAAGTTACAGGCTTTGAGCATCTGGCGCATTTTAGCACGGCGGGCTGGATCAAATAGAATAGCTAATTCTTCACGCGTTAAGATCCTGTTCGCCTCAACGCTTGCAAAGCGTTTATCTTTTAACAATGCAGTTATCCGTTTTCTAGCATCCTTATCTTGGGTGCAAGCGTGTAGATAGGCTTCTAAGGCTTGTGGCAATTTGCCCCAGGTTTGATATGCCTCCCCTAGACCATACCAGGCTTGGGTAAATGTAGGCTTAATCGCCAATGCTTGTTTATATTGGGCTATTGCTGCTGCATATTGTTTTTGATCACCTAAGTGAAAGGCTAGATTGTTACGGGCATAGACATTAGTAGGACATACTTCTATAGCATAGCGCAGAAGATCCATCTGTTGTTGTACCGGAGCATTGCGGTTATACAGATCATTGGCACGATATATCAGGTCATCGGCAAGGGCACAGTTGGTCTGTGCCCCTATAGCTGTGAGCGGTAGTAGCAATATTGGGAATATTAGGATGCAATTAATGATGGTGTATAGCATATCTTTATTGTAGTCTCCTCTTTGGGACTGGTTCAGTCTAATGTCTTGACTTAAATATTTTATTATATTACACTATCTTTATTAGATTACACTATCTTAGATAAAGATTGCAATTTACTTACGATTGAATATATCTATTAAATCATTTAATATAATAGGTTACGCATTGCGTACCTTTCTTGCACATATGAATAGCCGAAATAAAAACATATTCAAAGAAGGAAAGCGTTATACCTTCAGCGATTATTTTGATATGAGTCATCCCACAGCAGAGATTGTCCATGCCTTAGGTTATTCATTGACTACCCAAATCATCAAACTCCATAACGCTCCAGAGCAACATTACCAACAAGAATTAGAACGCATCAGTACTACCTATTACAACTTAATACCGAAAATATCTCTTAATTCAGAAGCTGCCAAACGAGAAATCATGATAGCTCCGGTATTGCAAGCCTTGTTGCAATATGTCAATGGAATACTCAATATTGAATATTCCATTGATATTAACGATAAGCTAAGTGGCACTATTGATTATCTTATGAGTTCGTCTCAAGAATTAATTGTGATTGAAGCTAAAAAGGGGGATTTAGAACGAGGGTTTAATCAGTTAGCTGCCGAGATGATTGCTTTAGATCTGTATGACACCGAAACGGAATTAACAACCATATATGGTGCTATTACGATTGGTGAAGTATGGCGTTTTGCCCTGTTAGAACGTGCTACAAAACATCTAATTAAGGATGTTCATACTTTCCGTTTTCCCGAAGACTTACAGCAATTATTTGCTATTTTGCTGGGTATTGTTAACCCGCCCAATTAAAGCGCGTAGGTACGCTCCAAAGCCAAGTAGGGTATGCATCGCGTATCTTTTACCTTACCACCTATCACTTGGCTTATCCAGTTTTTTGATTTGATAAATTTGTAGGGCGGGAGAGCGAAGCGATCCCGCCTTCTATATAAATTTACTACTTTGAAATAATGCCTAAATTGGGTGGAAAATAGCAATGTAAAAATTGTGATTTTTATCAAACAAGGCGGGATCGCTTCGCTCTCCCGCCCTACATCTGTCATACGAATCTAAACTAA
>LFCU01000119.1 GCA_001044195.1 Candidatus Achromatium palustre | reverse complement strand
AAATGAGGAACCATCGGATTTAAAGTTTTAGCCCACTGTTGGGCTAAAGTTTTACGCGGTTTATGATGATAACCAAAATGTTCTAAGACCAAAGTACATACAGGGGCTTTGACGATAAGTTCAGAATGATTAGCTTGCAGATAAGGCTCTGGTTGTGTATCTAAAAATGTCTTTACATGTTTTAAGGCCACACCACCACATATATAACCTAGCCCTTGTAATTCAATACCGCATTCACCAGTTATAGGATTGGTGAAAAATTGCACTTCTTCTTGACGGGATTTATTGACTTGTACCGTCTCTTTGGCAATCAAATATTCAATATCATCTAGCATAATACTTTCAGGGCGAGGAATGAATCCTACTTGGATAAAGATGAATTGTTCCGCACCAAAATCAGAGAATAAGGAGAGAGTTTTAACGGCTTCGATTTTTCCTTTCATTGCATAGTAGCGGATAAATATCATACATATTTCTAATAATATTACTTTATTTGAGCCACCTTGTTGCGTTGGGCTTAAATTAGCCACTTCTTCTAAAAAAAAAGTTTTACCTTTCAGTAATTTATTCAATTCAGACTCTCTTAAATTAGCCACTTCTGACCCTACTTTTTGTATGGATTTTTGTGCATTATGAATGGCACTTTGGATAGCCCTATGAGCTACACCACACAATCTTGCCAATCCTCTAAGGCTTATACCACATTCTCTAGTAGGCACATGTAGCCAATAGTCAATTCCATTGGCAGAATTATTAAGCCAAGGCGATGGTGACTTTGCCCTTAGTGCTAGTTGATTGTAATTAGTTTTGGCCATGTAGTATTCCTATGTTCTATAAGTATATTGGAAGTATAGATGCTAATATTTTGGTTGTCAAGCTTAAATGCTCTAAACTGTCATAATCTTAATAATCAGAGGTATACCACATTTTGTAAATCAAGATTCAAAATATGGCCTTAGATCCTCTGGCAGCGTTACTTGACTTAAAACTTGCTGTACAATGGCAGGATCGCTGTTTAATAGATTCCAAGGATGGTTATGCGGTGCAATAATGATTTCGTTGATTACGATGATGGTAATTTCTAAGCCTGAACTCAACAATTTGTATACACCAGATTTGTCAGTTCTTTGCCACGCTGTGCCCGATTGCTTTACTAGTTCTTGAGGAAACATAGTGGTGATGGCATACAGGGCAAATTGGTTGGCATCTTTCCAGGTATGATTAGGATGTTGGGCTTTCAGCATCTTGCGATAACCAACATAATGGCCGATTAGTTCTTGAATGGTCCATTGATTAAGCGACTCGCATGGTGATTTGTAGGTTAAAAGATTAATCTCAGCATCCAAGGTCAAACCGTCTGGTAACTCAATATTTGCTGGCAATGGTTGTTGTGGCTTACGTTTTAAGATCAGGCCATCTAGCAGTTGCGCTACATGGCTGGTATCCTCTTCAAGACGCACTTCGTAGCAGGATGGCGGGATTTTCCATTGCAACACCCGTCCCATCATACGATGGCGTTTTTTATTGCCTTTGACTTCTTCCTCTTTGAGCAGTTGTTTGAGTCTGGCTATCTCTTGTTGCGATGCTGCTAGTTGTATTTCAAGCTGCGATTCTCGATCCGTCACTACTGGGGCTTGATAATTAGTCTTTTGATGCAAATTAGGAACCATAGGATTTAAAGTTTTAGCCCACTGTTGGGCTAAAGTTTTACGCGGTTTATGATAATAACCAAAATGTTCTAAGACCAGAGTACATACAGAGGCTTTGACGATCAGTTCAGGATGATTGGCTTGCAGATAAGGCTCTGGCTGCGCATCTAAAAATGTCTTTACATGTTTTAAGGCCACACCACCACAAATATAACCTAGCCCTTGTAACTCAATACCGCATTCACCAGTTAAAGGATTGGTGAAAAATTGCACTTCTTCTTGGCGAGATTTATTGACTTGTACGGTCTCTTTGGCAATCAAATATTCAATATCATCTAGCATAATACTTTCAGGACGTGGAATAAAACCTACTTGGATAAAGATGAATTGTTCCGCACCAAAATCAGAGAATAAGGAAAGGGTTTTAACGGCTTCAATCTTTCCTTTCATTGCATAGTAGCGGATAAATATCATACATACTTCTAATAATATTACTTTAACTGGGCCACCTTGTTGTGTTGGGCTTAAATTGTTCACTTCTTCTAAGAAAAAAGTTTTACTTTTCAGTAATTTACTTAATTCAGATTCTCTTAAATTGTTCACTTCTGCCCCCACTTTTTGTAAGTTTTTTTGTGCATTTTGTATAGCATTACGAATTGCGTGGATACTTACCCCACATAGCCTCGACAATCCTCTAATGCTTATACCACACTCTCTAGTAGGCACATGCAGCCAATAGTCAATTCCATTGGCAGAATTATTAAGCCAAGGCGATGGTGGCTTTGCCCTTAGTACTAGTTGATTGTAATTAGTTTTGGCCATGTAGTATTCCTATGTTCTATAAGTATATTGGAAGTATAGATGCTAATATTTTGGTTGTCAAGCTTAAATGCTCTAAACTGTCATAATCTTCATAATCAGGGGTATACCAAATTTTATAAATCAAGATTCAAAATATGGCCTTAGATCCTCTGGCAATGTTACTTGACTTAAAACTTGCTGTACAACGGCAGGATCGCTGTTTAATAGATTCCAAGGATGGTTATGCGGTGCAATAATGATTTCGTTGATTACGATAACGGTAATTTCTAAGCCTGAACTCAACAATTTGTATACACCAGATTTGTCAGTTCTTTGCCATGCTGTGCCCGATTGCTTTACTAGTTCTTGAGGAAACATAGTGGTGATGGCATACAGGGCAAATTGGTTGGCATCTTTCCAGGTGTGATTCGGATGTTGGGCTTTGAGCATCTTGCGATAACCAACATAATGGCTGATTAGTTCTTGAATGGTCCATTGATTAAGCGACTCGCATGGTGATTTGTAGGTTAAAAGATTAATCTCAGCATCCAAGGTCAAACCGTCTGGTAACTCAATATTTGCTGGCAATGGTTGTTGTGGCTTACGTTTTAAGATCAGGCCATCTAGCAGTTGCGCTACATGGCTGGTGTCCTCTTCAAGACGCACTTCGTAGCAGGATGGCGGG
>LFCU01000245.1 GCA_001044195.1 Candidatus Achromatium palustre | reverse complement strand
TAAATTTACACACGATCCCGCATACAAACAACTCTTCAGTCACCCTGAAATGGTGACTGACCTGATGCGTGGCTATGTAAAAGAAACTTGGGTAAATGACATTGATTTTAGTACTTTAGAAAGAGTTGCTGATAGTTTTGTTAGTAAAGACTTTAGAGAACGCGAGGACGATATAATCTGGCGTGTCAGATGGGGCAACCGCTGGCTTTATCTATACATCTTGCTAGAATTTCAGTCCACAATAGACCGATTTATGGCAGTGCGGCTTTTAGGCTATATTGGCTTGCTTTATCAAGATTTGGTTGAAACAGCACGTCCAGCACGTGGAGAACGGCTGCCGCCAGTTCTGCCTATTGTACTTTATAATGGTGAAGAACGCTGGTGGGCACGCACGGATCTAGCTGATTTAACTGAAACTGATTTACCTGAAACTCTGGCATATTATCAGCCACAGCTACGCTATCTACTAATTGACGAAGGCAGCTTTGTCGATAATCCTTTACCTAGCACCTGTAACTTAGCAGCAGCCTTATTTGGTTTAGAACACAGTCGTACCGGAGAGGATTTCATAAAAGTACTAAAATCTTTAGTCGAATGGCTACAGGACCCAGCGCAAAGCCACATCCAACGCTCATTTTTAACTTGGAGGCATCGAGTTGGCCCAAAAAAGATAGATACAACTGACATTACTGAAATCCATGATCTACAGGAGATGTATACGATGCTTGCGGAACGGTTTAATAAAATTTGGCCAGAACAATGGATGCAGAAAGGCATACAACAAGGCGAGTTACTAGCAGAACGTCGCTTGTTACGTAACATGCTACAACATCGTTTTGGGCCACAATTACCCAATTGGGTTGATAAAAGCTTGGAAAAAGCATCTATTGCTCAATTAGAAAAATGGGGCTTGGCTATTCTAAATGCCCAAACCTTACAAGATATTTTCGATGATCATTGTGATGAATAAAGAACTCTATTAAAATCCTAGTAAGGTACGCGGTGCGCACCCTACTTTAATTATCTTAGGAGCATATTTTATATGAAAAATGGTAGGCATAAGCTCTATAAACTAATATCTCTGATATTAGTAGCCCAATTTGGGCCAATATCTAGACCTAGCTACAGTGCTGATATTAGTACTGATGGTACCGTAGGCTCAGTGCAATCCTGTACTGGTTCTTGTACTATCCCGCAATCTTGGGGTACTACTAAAGGCAATAATCTATTCCACAGTTTTAGTACCTTTAATGTAGGGACTGGTAATACTGCTACTTTTACCGGTGCCAATACTTTGCAAAATGTCTTTAGCCGTGTCACTGGTGGCACTACCTCTACCATAAACGGCACTATTGATTCTACAGGTATCCCTGGTGCCAATTTTTTTCTAATAAATCCAGCAGGCGTGGTCTTTGGTGCTGGTGCGCAAGTCAATGTTGGCGGAGATTTTCATGTCAGCACTGCTAATACTTTAAACTTTACAGATGGCACTAAATTTGAAGCAGGATCTGCTACTACCCCCAATTTAACCGCAGCCGATCCCAGTGCATTTGGTTTTGCGACTAATCCAACTGGGGAGATAAAAATAGAAAATGGCAACTTAACATTTTCTAATGGCGGAAATGTTAATTTTATTGGTGGCTCAGTAACATCCACGTCATCTAATGTAGACCTATATAACGGCGGTAATTTACGGGTATACGGCCAAGGTAGCACCGCAGCCACTGTGCCACTTACTGGTGATTTACCAGCAGGTAATGGTTCGATAACCGTAAATGGTGGTCAATGGCGTACTTGGAACGGCGGTTCTATTCAAATCAGTGGTGGCGCAATACAGTTAGGTGGAAGTGGAGAAATATTGACTGAAACCGATAGCTCAAGTGATGCCGGCACAGTCACTATAAATGCAGAAAGCTTAGTTGTCGACATGCAGGGAATGAGCAATCATGGTATCTACTCCTCCAGTACATCAACTAGCTCTACCGGCAATACTGGTAATATTACCGCTAATGTTAGCGGAGAATTGCAGGTAAAAAATGGTGGAGAAATAACAACCTCTACTCATGGCTCAGGCAACGTTGGTAACGTTACAATAACTGCTGGCAGTTTGATTGTTGATAATGGCACTTCTTCATACGCAACCCGCGTTGGTTCTGCTAGTTTAGAGTCTAATAGCGGCAACTCAGGTGATTTAACTATTAATGTTAGTGGAGCGATGGAGGTTTTAAATGGGGCCGTTGTAGGAACTGGTACTGAAGGCCAAGGTAATGCAGGTTCCGTAACTATATCTGCAGGAAGTTTGCTGGTTAAGGATGAAGGATCTGCTTACGGGAATTCAAAAATTTCCTCTTCAACTGATAGTAGCGGACATGCCGGTAATGTCACTGTTAATGTAACAGATGCTATACAATTACTCGATGGCGGAGCGCTTGGTAGTTCTACCTCTGCTCAGGGTAATACTGGCAATGTCATAGTGACAGCAGGAAGTTTAATAGTAAGTGGAAAGAGTGCTAGTGGGGAACCATCACAGCTAAATACCAATTCTGAAATAAATGACTCTGGTGTTGGCTCTAATCCTAGTGAGAACACTGGTCATGCTGGCAATGTCACCGTAAATGTTACTGGCCCTATGCAAATATTAGGTGATACGGGAGTAGGTAGTAGCTCTTTTTATCATGGAGCTGCAGGTTCAGTAACAGTAACCGCAGGTAGTTTAGTTATCGAAGAGTCATATCTTGGTTCTAATGTTGGCCCAGATTCCACTGGCCATGCAAATTCTGTAACAGTAACCGCAAGTAGTTTGACGATGAATCAAGGATTTCTTGCTTCACTTGCTGATTCTGGCACTACAGGCAATGCTAGCAATGTGACGATAAACGTTACGGGAGATGCAACAGTAACAGGTGTGCATCCACAAGTTATTTCTGAATTTAGTAGCGCAATTGGTAGTCTAAATAAGGGTTCTGGCAACGCTGGCTCAGTGACTATGGATGTTGGCGGTATTTTTAAATTAGCAGATTCAGGCATACAAACTTCAGCTACATCTGGTAGTGGTGGTGCTATTCACATTGGCCAAACTACAAAACCTACACAGATGACTGTAGAAAATAGCAATATTAGTACTTCAACTAATAGTTCAAGCAATGCTGGCAATATCTCCATCAATGCTGAAAGCATTACGCTTAACGGAACCTTTGTTTATTCTGATACTTATTCAACTGGGAATGCTGGTAATGTTTCTATAACCACAGATGGACATTTACAGATTGACTTGATGACACTTATGAATAGCACAACATGGGGATCTGGAGATGCTGGCAATGTCACTATCAATGCTGGAAGCTTAACTCTAGGCGGTAGTGAATTTGGTTACTCAGAAATTTTTTCTAAAACCCAAGCTGATGGTGAAACTGAACAATCTATTGGCGATGCTGGAAATATCGAAATCACTGTAGCAAATACAATGCAAATACTCAATGGCGTTGTAGCAAATGGTACACCAAATGCTGATTCCTTCTATTCTGGAAACCCTGGTAGTATCACAATTACCGCTGGAAGTCTTGTCGTTGATGCAAAGAATTCCGGTGTTGCATCGATACTATCTGATTCCAATGCTGGGCCAAATAACACCGCTGATAATCTTATTAGTATTGATGTTGCAGGAGACATGCAAGTACTAAATGGTGGCGCGATATTCAACAATACCAATAATGCCAGCAATGCAGGTTCTATACAGATAAAAGTTGGTAACACTTTTGCAGTAGTAGACTCAAGAATTTTTACCGCCGCCTCATCTGGCAATGCTGGTTCTATTACCATTGATCCACCAACAGTCAGCATTACCAACAGCCGTATTACCACGTCTGGTAGTCATGGTGGTGATATTACACTTCTAGGTGGTGATCTAT
>LFCU01000122.1 GCA_001044195.1 Candidatus Achromatium palustre | reverse complement strand
GGCAATAAAAAACGCCATCGTATGATGGGACGGGTGTTGCAATGGAAAATCCCGCCATCCTGCTACGAAGTGCGTCTTGAAGAGGATACCAGCCATGTAGCGCAATTGCTAGATGGCCTGATCTTAAAACGTAAGCCACAACAACCATTGCCAGCAAATATTGAGTTACCAGACGGTTTGACCTTGGATGCTGAGATTAATCTTTTAACCTACAAATCACCATGCGAGTCGCTTAATCAATGGACCATTCAAGAACTAATCGGCCATTATGTTGGTTATCGCAAGATGCTGAAAGCCCAACATCCTAATCATACCTGGAAAGATGCCAACCAATTTGCCCTGTATGCCATCACCACTATGTTTCCTCAAGAACTAGTAAAGCAATCGGGCACAGCGTGGCAAAGAACTGACAAATCTGGTGTATACAAATTGTTGAGTTCAGGCTTAGAAATTACCATCATCGTAATCAACGAAATCATTATTGCACCGCATAACCATCCTTGGAATCTATTAAACAGCGATCCTGCCATTGTACAGCAAGTTTTAAGTCAAGTAACGCTGCCAGAGGATCTAAGGCCATATTTTGAATCTTGATTTGTATATTAAAAAAAATAACAAGCACCGTAAGGCTTAATACACTTCATCATGAGAACCAATATCCACCAGTACAACACTGAATTCATCCACGAAATAGAAAACCACTCGTATATCAAATTCAATGCTAAAACTCCACAATTCTTTTAACTGTCCGGTCAATTTATGCGTTTTTAGCTGCGGGTCAAATGGATCTTGGATAAAGCATTCTAGTTTTTTCTAAAATCTATTCTGAATTTTGGAGTTATGTTTGAGACGTTTGCGAAAACTACGCTCAAACGCAGGGCTAAACGCGACTTTAATCATCCAAACTGCTCTTCAATTCATTGATGTCACTAGAGAAAAATAAGCCTCCTTCTATTTCTTGCGCTTCCCTGTATGCTTGGTAAATACCATTATGTTTTTCTTCGCGCAAATAATTTTCCAATAATTCCCATAACTCTTGTTTTTCATCAAGCGGTAAGTGCAGAATGTGTTCGACTAAATTTGTGAATGATAGTTGTTGCATGGTGTTATTCCTCTCTCTTTTCTAATTCTATCTATTTTTGTGGGTAATAATTTTTTAAGTATTAAGCTCTTAGAACGCCAACATTAACAATAGTCAGATAGGATGGGTAGAGCCTAAGCGAACCCCATTTTATGAAATGCTTAATGTTATATTTATTGATAGGTTTAGCTTAGGTTCTATCCGTTCTACTCGTTACGTAATTATTTAAAAGGCCACCAACCTTATTTATTACTATCTTCCTGGTTGTCACTCCGCTTTACTTGGCAGCCATCTTGAATATTCCAAGCTCCTTTTGTATTCCCACGTAAATCACAATTTTCTATCGTGCCTTTCCCCTCATCATATACCCACACTGCCTCATAGCCATTTTGTTTTATGATACAATCACGAACAACGGGATTGCCACCTTCTTTAATTTCTATCCCTGCATAAGCATTACCAAAGATTTCACAGTCTTAGATCTGTCCTGTACCGTTTGTATGGACAAAAACACCGCTTTGTTTACCATCATAAATCTTGCATTGTTGAACAAAACGGGATTGCCACCTTCTTTAATTGCTATCCCTGCTAAAGTATTGCCAAAGATCGGATAATAGAAACGTTTTATGGTCATATTAAGACTCCATTTTTGTATATTTTATGGTTTAAAAGCTGTTGTTTGCCAATAATACCAGCCAATCTGGCATGGCGTTTGTGCTAGAATATCATAAAATTTGATGATAGCATGTATGGTGGTACCATCCTGTCTCTTCAAAATTATATACATAATAAATAACACGAATCTTTTATGACGGGATACTTCCCGCCGTACGAGGTCCCGCCACCACCATACGAGGTGAGTATATTCATGCCTATTTAAGTCGATAAACAAAACCACCATTGTAAGTTTGTCCAAACAGACGACCGTCTTCAACATGTAGCCAGTTAAATGCAGTTGGAACTACATCGCGGGCAACAACTGTGCCAGTCTCTGTATCTATAGCATATAAATAATCTTTTTCACATGAGCCGCCGTCAGCGGCATAAATACGATTACCAGCGACTGCAAATACTGAACCAGTGTTAAATGGGCTGACCCATTTAACTTGATAGTCGCTTAAACTAAACCGAATAAGAAAGCCAAGCTTGCGCTTTTTCCCTGCGCAGCGAAGATAAGTATCTAATGAAATAATAAGCGTGTTTTGGATGAGGCTTGCATCCCCAATAATAACGTTCCCTAATAGCACCAAATCCGGACCCGCTCCAATTCTAAGGCCACTACGACTTGATACTTCAATTCCAAATAAATGATCAACATTTAGATTCTCATCTATAATTGTCGCAATTATAATTTTTTCAGCCCCTGCTGGAAAACTAGTAGAAACATACATGATATACTTACCATCATTTAGGTTTTTCAGATAAATAATAGGCTTACCTATATTGTTTATATCTTCAATAAGAAAATGAGGTGCATATTTCTCAATTTTTTCTTTTAGGCGTTGCCGAAAAAGCTCATTACCAATGTTGCAATAATCCAAACGATGTATCCCACACAAGGCTAATTTAGCAGAAAAATTGATATGCGGGTAATTGTTAGCAAAGTCGCTAATTTTGTGAATATTACGCCTTTCTACTGGCAACTTTATATCTTTTTGTGGACCTGGGTTCTTCCTTGGCCGAAATCCACGTACAAACGGGATGTTATTGTCTAACAAGATTCCATCGTTTAGTTGATCTTCGTAGGCTAATGCTGCAAGCTCCAAGAACGTCGAAAAATCTAACGATGTTGCTTCTACATTTTTTGATAAAGCCGTTTGAGTTGACTGAATTTCTTGCGCTGATAAACCCCACCCTCTCTGCGCCCATTCTTCCCATAGACCTTCCTGTTTCTCGTGTCTACGGAATTCTGCTTCTTCACGCTGTTGCTGTTCTGCTAGTTTACGTGCTGCTTCTTTGTCATACATCAAACCTAAGTTATTTTGTGCAAAAGCATTTCCTTGCGCAGCGGCTTTTTGATACCAGGCAACAGCCTGTTGATCATCTTGCGTAACTCCACGACCATTTTGATACATCCAACCTAAGTTATTTTGTGCATAAGCATTTCCTTGCGCTGCGGCTTTTCGATACCAGGCAACAGCCTGTTGATCATCTTGCGTAACTCCACGACCATTTCGATACATCGTACCTAAGTTACTTTGTGCAGAAGCATGTCCTTGTTCAGCAGCTTTTCGATACCAAATTAATGCATTTTGATAATCTTTAGCTGCATCATGACTACGTCCTAATTGAAACATGAATCTTACAACTTGGGGCCAACTCTTTACTGCCGTTTGGCAGGCTATGATGGCCTTTGGAGCATCAATTTTATCAAATGCAACTCCAACAATACCTGAATTTGAAGAAGATGAAGATGCGGCCAATCTATCGCAGTCAACAATCGGAACAGTTTGGGTTACCAAAAACCACCCGCTGCCTTCCCCTGCATCATAAGGACGTTGGGCATAGCCTTTTTCAATCGCCCATTTAGGTACTGCTTTTTGTACATAGTCAGACAATCCACGGAAAGTAATCAAACCTTGGTTATTAGCTGCTTTGCCTTTAAGCCCTTCTAAGATAAAATAAGTAAAGATACCATGGCCAAGCTCTGGATTTTCCCAACTAAATCCTCCAGCACGAGTAGAAAATAAGATGCGTGTACCATCTGCATCTCGAAATAGGGGTTGTTGGGTAAATGTATCCATAACAGTTGCACCAGATCTGCTGCCTGGTTTTGGATCATTACGACAGGCATCTATTAACAGGATACGACGGCGAGCACCGCTAGCAACTAAGGTTGCTTCGACTTTCTTTAAAGATAACCCTGTATCTTCAATATAATCTGCTGATGCTTCAAAAGGTGCTAGATAGTTGTTGCCGTTACGATCACGAAAACCGTGGCCTGCAAAAGCAAAAATGACTGTACCTTTTTGTGGTTCTAACACTTTGCCAATATTAGATAGCGTATTTAAAATAGAACCTTTAGTGGCATTAGAATTGGTTAAAAGTTGCACTCCGTAACCTGCTTGCTTCAATGCTTGGGCTAGAGCTTCAGCATCAGCTTTAGCGTAACGCAAGGAACGCAGGCCACTGCTAGACGGATAGTCGTTAATTCCTACTACTACAGCCATTTTTAGTTCTTTACCAAAATGCTGGGTTTCTTCTGCCAATGTGGGAACTTGTGAGGGACGTTCGCGTGTTCCACCTCTTGTAGTGCTATTATTTGTAGTGCTATGGTTATTGGTGCCAAGCTGCTGAAAGAACTCTGTTCTAGCAGCTTTGCTAGGTAATATCCAACCAAATAAGCCTATGAAGATTATTATGCCAAAGATTGGATAGTAGAAACGTTTTGTAGTCATATCATCATACCATTGTTGTTAAAATTAAATATTAGACATTATCTGAAACCCGTCATTCCTGCGAAAGAACGTCATTCCTGTGAAAACAGGAGCAGGAATCCACATCATTCCTATTCTCACTGGATCCCTGTTTTCACAGGGATGACGGTGGATCCCTGTTTTCACAGGGATGACGGTGGATCCATGTTTTCACAGGGATGACGACGGAATGAGCCATTTGTAGGAATGACAGGGAGGCCATTCACCAAAATTATAGTGTAGTTGCGGTTGTTTGTCAAGAATACCAACCAAGTAATATGCTATTACTATGGATTTATAATAACAAGCTATGACAACAAGTCAAGCAACCAATAAATTTTTTTAAAAAATTGTCGAATAGTTTAAAAATTTGGCATGGCGTTTGTGCTATACCAGGTAGATTATAATTTGTCGCATATTGCTGCAACATCTTATCCAGCATGGGAGAAACAACACAAATCCCTCCACTTCGTCATTCCTGCGAAAGCAGGAATCCAGTCAAATCAGATCATTGTATAAATCCATCCACTGTTTATTGTTTTTTTCAATTAGTTCTATTTTCCATTGACGTTTCCATTTTTTGATTTGTTTTTCTCGAATAATCGCCGTTTCCATGACTTCATGTTGTTCGTAATAAACCAGATAATGTACGTTATATTTTTTAGTAAAACCTTCAATAATGTTATGTTTATGTTGATAAATGCGTTGTATCAGATTGCTGGTAACGCCTATATAAAGTGTTCCATTTCTTTGACTGGCAAGAATATAAACACAAGGTTGTTTTTCGTAATACATTTTGTATTCTCTGGATTCCTGCTCCTGTTTTCACAGGGATGAAGGTGGATCCCTGTTTTCACAGGGATGACGGTGGATTTCTGTTTTCACAGGGATGAAGGAGGCTTTCGCAGTATTGTAGGGTACGCATTGCGTACCTTTTAGGCATCTGGAACATAATAGACATTTGCACGGGATGACGGAATCCAGCCACTTCGTCATCCCTGTGAAAACAGGGATCCAGTAAGAACAGGAATGATGTGGATTCCTGCTTTCGCAGGAATGACGACGGAATGAACCATTTGCAGGAATGATGTGGATTCCTGCTTTCGCAGGAATGACAGGGGGTCATTCATCAAAATTATCGTGTAGTTGCGGTTGTTTGCCAAGAATACCAGCCAATTTGGCATGGCGTTTGTTCCAAAATATCATAAAATTCAGTGATAGTAGGTAAATTGGTATCGGTTGCATGTTGTTGCAACATCTTATCCAACATAGGCGAAGATTGTTGGCAACCAAAGGCAATAGCTAAATCATGACCAAAGGGCTTTCCTGGCCAAATAGTAGGAAAACGATAGGGATAACGATCAATTTGAGTTGGATCATTATATTTCTGCATAGGAAAAAATCGTTGCATATGGCCATCTTCTGTGATGTTAAACAGATATAGTGCTCGATAATTTGATGTGCCATTAGCAGCAATAAATTGCAAAGCTTGTTGTGGTGAATGTGGTCCTGGACCCTGTTCTAATTGCAGATTAAGCCGCCCTGACGTTTTGCTATGTTGCCACAAATAGCGAAGCAGTCGAAAGCGTTGTATTACTGGAGCAAGAGCAGCAAGAGTATCTAATTGAGCTAGGATTTTATTGCCTGCACTAAGCTGATATTTGCCGTTAGTTTGGGTTAAGTAGAGATCTGCTGGTGCTTCAGTTACTACTTTAACGGCTGGCAATGTAGGGAGTAACTTTGCGTCCTGTTGCCATAAAATGCGGATAATTGGAGCACTTGGAGCTAGGATTTCTGAATCTGCTTTTGGTTCAATCTTTGGATGTTGGGTAGCAATTCGTGCTGGAACCTTTCGTTCTAAAAATTGCCCAAGCTCACGGCGTGAGATAATGCCATCTCGATCCATATCTGCTGCACCACGCAAAGCCTCCACCCAATACCAACTTAAAGCACCATGATAGGCTCCATTTGGCATTTTAATTTCACGAATCTTAAGCTGCTCTTTATCTGCTGCTAAGATATGCGTAACCCGTTCCATAGGGCGATCTCGATCCGCTAAGGTAGGTAATGTTGTAGGCGGAGGCAATGCATTATCTGGAATTTGATAACGTTGACCACCTCGATAAGAAGGACAGTTAGCTGCAACCATACATCTACTCATACCACCAGCATGACAACTATCAATAACTAATAGAATACGTTTAGCTTTGCTGGCTTGCAGGAGGCCAGAGAGTTCATCATCCGAGATACGTCCCAGTAAAGGTTGATTAGGATTAAAGTCGTAAAACCATAGGGTTTCATCCAGATGATCCTGTTCATCTAAAACCCCTTGATCTGGTTCTTGACTGCCATGACCAGAAAAGCTTAACAACAAAGTATCCTCTGGACCGATCTGTTGCTGTAGATTCTGCCAGGCTTGAATAAATCCCTCACGAGTAGCTTGGGCATTAAGCAATACTTGATTATCAGGCACAATTACGCCCAAATCACGTAACGCATCTCGCACCAGCTTGGCATCATTAACTGCACCTCTTAATGGATGTGGATCCTGTTGGTGGTTACCATATTTGTATTGATCAATACCTATTACTAAGCCGTACCATTTAGCAATAGATAATGTAGGCCAAACGATAAGTAGCATGGAAAATAATAGACTTGTAGGCAATAATAACCATGATCGATACTGGGATATTAATTGCTTGTGCATGAACTAGCCTCCTGATGATTATTAAGTTTAGAAAATGTTACCTCTACCCGTCGATCAAGGGCAAAACGTTCTTCTGCCGTTAAGGGTGGAGACAAGGAAGAGACAGGGAAGGGTACTCGTTCGCCTTGCCCTTGAATGGTTATGCGTGTTGCTGCGATAGCATATTCACGTAACATAGTTACCATTACTTGCTGCACGGTACGCGCACGGCGTAGTGACAAGGCACAGTTATAGGCATCAGAGCCACGATTATCTGTATGTCCTATAATAGTAACCTGAAGCTGTGGTTGTTGTTGCAGGCGTTTGCTGACATAAGCTGCCAAGCGTTTAGTGGATGCTCGCCCATTTGCGGTTAAGGTAGCTTGATCATAATCGAACAAGATTGGAGCGGGAATGCTGCTATAACTACCACGACTATTGTATAATCCGGCACCATCACCACTGCGCTGAATGCTGGCGGTTAAAGTACCAGATAGTACGGTAGCTTGTCCGGCCATAGTAATTAGTTCTTTACGAACGTTTTGGGGTGGAGAAAGATCTAAGGCGGTATTGTAATGTAGAGCAGCTTCTGTCCAATTGCGTTGCGCGGCGGCCATATCTCCACGTAATGCCAAAATATACCAGGCTGTAGTAGGAGCTTGATTAAGCCAATAATTAGTATCTACAAATCGATTGGACGCAAAGGCAGTTTGAGCTTTGGCTCCAGCTACTTGCGTCATTAAGTTTTCTACATGAGTAAATACTTCCTTGGGACAGGGATTGCGCACCTGTTCCCGAATATTTATCAAGGCTTGAAAATTTAGCTGACTACGGGCTTGATTAGCTGTTTGCCATTGTGTCGTACAGAATGCTGAACTAGCAACCGCTATACCAGAGCTACATAGAATTAGAATATTGCATAATACGAATGTAGAAAGTTGTTGCTGGAACATTTAGGGTAATACCTTGGTAACTATTTTAGCACTCCAAACTTTAGGTGTAAAGCGTTGTGTTTGATAACTACCACGACTAGCACCAATTGCCTGCTGCAAATTATGTGTACCAGCAGGCATAAGTCCACGAAAGATATCTTTAGGGCTATCTTGGAAACCATGTTTTCGTAAATCAAGCGGTTGCTGGGTTAAAAAGGCTACAATTAGATTTTTTCCGGCTGGACCTGGTACGATAATTCTAAAGGGTGCAAATAAACCTGGTAACAGCAAATGACCAGCATTTACCTTATTAGATGTTTGGTATTCATTAGGAAACAATATGGTTACTTCATCCTTAGGCCCTACATTAAGGATATTTAGATACCAGCCAGAAACTGGAATCTTAAGGCTTAATTCTAAATAGTCCTGTCCCATACGATGCTGAGATTGATTAGGATTCATGACAAAATGTTGCCCCGCCTGTTGATACATAGTTTCCAAGCGTTGCCATTGCGTACCTTGACTCGTTGATGCAGCTTGAATGATAAGCGGGGTACGAACAAAATCAGCATCACCAGCCAGTTGGGGATGAAAAAGTCTTTCTGCTGGTAATTCAGTAGCAAGATAAGATATAACTGCTTGTTGCAGTTGTAGTGGAGTTAATGGACTATAATTTTCTTGAGTTCTAGCGCGAATGGTACGCCAAATGCCAATGGTAAAAAAACTGCCATTATTAGAAGCTAAGGCCGTTTCGTTGTCATTTGCTGCAGCGAGGGCTGCATAACGTATAGGTGTTACTGCCCATGTTGGAGTCGAGGTATCACGGTCAAATACATGATCGTCTGCTATAGCAATACCTTTGGTACTGCCTGATGGTTGTTCTGGATAGGTAAAAACCTTGGCTTGAACATTTGCGGACCCTAAATGCTGAGTAGGCGTACTACCTTTATAAAAACTGCCGCTATGACAGGCATCCACTATTAGTATGATTTCCCGACCACGCATCTTAGCAAGTAGTGCTTGCAATTGATCATCTACCAATACATGAGTAAGAGTTGTTTGGCCTTGCTTACGCACGATTTCAGCATCATACGTTAGTAATACTTCATCTTTTTTATCGGTCTCATCTCCATTAGCATCTGGTATTTGGGAACCATGACCAGTAAAGTAAAATAAAACTCGATCTCCAGGTTTTGTTCCTGCAATCAACCAATCGGCAATCGCTTGCTCTACAGTGGCTGCGGTAGCATCTGCGTCTTTTAAGATTTTAATGTTGCTATCAGCAAACCCCAGTAATTTACTAACCTCCTGCATCATTGTAAGATCAAGATTGATTCCTGATAGATTAGGTACTTGTGAATTATTATGTTTGCCTACTCCTACCAACAAGGCTCGATCTGCCGCCTTTATTGGCTGTAAGCTAGATGTCATACAAAATAGCAACATCAACACAATAAAATAATGTCTACGTATATAATATACTGATTTGAAATAAATATTTTTAAACCATACTGTCATCTGTAGATCCTTATAGTTTTGCATGTCAATCACTCAATAGCAATTACAACTAGCCAGAAGATTTAGCAGCCAGGTAGGGTGCGCACATTTTCTTTTCAAACATAAAATCATGGTGCGCTACCTGGGTTAAAGAAATATTGTACACATACAGTATCAACATGTCAATAGTTATTGATACTTTTTTATACTAGCCAGCCAAGTAGGGTGGGCACGGACTCATCGTGCCCACGCGGAATTATCAAATAATTTGCGGTTTGGTTGGCGTGGGCAAACCATACAGCCGTTTGCCTATCCTACCTGACTTTATCTAAAACTGGCAAAGGCCCCATATAGCCAATAACAGATGCCTTCGCTTGCTCACTAGGCGCAAGATCAACATCAGATTCACCATACGGATGCTGCGTTACCATAAACACATAAGAGTACCCATTAATATTTGAATGTATTGTAGGAGAAGTAATTTCCGCACCATAAGGCACTGTGGCAATACGATCTAATCGCTGCGTCTTTACATCATAAGCCCATAACACATCATTTTGATGTCTACTAGTATCTTCAGCAATCAATAATGTTCCATAGCCAGGTAAATAGAACAGATTATCTGGATTGGCGATCTTATCTACATCACATCTATTGGCTGCAAATTCGCTTTCTGCATAGCTTTGCGGTTGTCCTACAAGCATCCCTTGCATGGTGGTTGCCACTAAATTACTAGTTATAGGGCGACCTTGAGTATCATTTACATTGCTTTGCAATGCAAGTTCATACACAGCCCCACATTTATTGGCTTTAGGAATTTGTATATGGTTTGGTCCCCCGATATCATAGGCTGCATTGTCTAGCATGCCTTTAGATACTTCAGACATGGCAATATAGAGCATTTTCGCATCAGGATTATATGCAATCCCTTCTTCTTTACGAAACTCTGTAGTCGCTCCTAAATAAGCTGCATAGAGGCGCGTCTCTAAACGGGAGGCTAACAATTCAGCTCCTGGTTTTAAGCGTACACATAGCAAGCCAACATCATAAGTATTAGTGCTAGTAAAGCCCTTGGGACAGGTTCCAGTGTTAGGATCGCTGGGTTGTGCTGTATCCCACATTTGATTAAATGTTATGTTATTTTGGAGTGCATTATAAATTTGGGTATTGGTTGCATGGCCTAGGTTGATCCATGATAGTTGGGCATTGCCAACACTGGCAGAAGATCTAGTCACATTGTCAGTACTAGGTTCTTTGATCTGTTGCCATTTTGCAGCGTAAAGATAGCCAGCACTGAGATCGCCAGGTCGATCCGCTATAAATAAAAACAGCCCCGTATTAGTCCCATCATCAGATAAATATACAGTACGCTGATCTGGCATAACATAAGCCATCTCATGCGAAAACCGCCCCATAGCAAAATGTTTGTTTACCTCAGTATGACCTAATTTAGAAATAATTTGTGTCTCAACAATCCAGCCATAATAATAGCCACTAGTTTGAGCATGAATCCTATCGTTTGGCAATTTATTATAGCGAGCAATCATTGCAAGGCGTAGATTATGCTCACTAAAGTCCTGAAACCATTGGCCATGTTTTGCAGTAGGATCGAAGATTCCCATGGGCAGCTCATATTCTTCAGAACCCAAAAAACTATTCCAAGGTGTTTTCATCCCAGCACAATTGGTATAGGTACCAAATACCTTAGAAAAGTTTACAGATCTTGTAGCTATAGGCTTTAAAATGCCTGCTGCATCTTGTTCTAATTTAGTCACATAAGCCCCGCCTAGATCACATTCTAGTTGGGTGATCATAAATAAGCTATCTTGGTATTGGATAAGATTGGTGTGATCAGGCCCAGAATTATTGAGACATATCCAGGGGTGTTGATCTGATTGTAGTAATTTAGAACCATCGATTAATTTTAGTTGCCCAAAGGTTTCGGTTTCATGAATTTTGCCACCAAGTTTTGGTAGAACTTGACCAGGACTTAGCAGTGTATGATAGCTGATTGGATATGTATGTCCATTGATGGTTACTGCTTTAGAAGTTCGATATTGACTGCGTTCTATACCTATGGGAACACTAATTGGTGCAAAGGTTAGTGTAGGCATTTCAGCATTGACGATATGCGGTACCATTAATGTTGCGATATAGCATAAAAGCTTCATGCCTGTGGATAGGGATAGTTGCTGCATGTTGGATATTATCATTTTGAATATTAGTAACGAGGATATTATGATTATTCTGAAAGAATGATTAAGGTTGGGTTGTACTAGCGAGACCATCAACCCAACACAGGAAAAATCTCGAGTATGCTTATATATTATGCGCTAACACATCTGGATGTAAATATCTAACATCTCTACCTTGGTCGATAAAGATCACTTGTTCTGCGACATGACACGCATGATCTCCTACTCTCTCTAGTGCTTTGAGGATAAATATCATATCCAACGCCCCAGTAATAGTGGATGGGTTTTCCAGCATAAACGTCATAAGATGTCGCACTCCAGCATCAAAGCTCGCATCTAATTTATCATCATCACGCACTACTATTACAGCCTTAGAACTATCAATATTCTCTAATGCCATTAGACTAGTAGCCAACATTTTTTGCGCTTGATCATACATGTGTTGAACATGAATGAGAAATTTCTTGCGTGGTTCGCGAATAGCATCTTTATGAAGTTGAATAGTAAAAGACGCAATACGTTTTGCTTTAGAGCCAACTGAAACAAGTTCATGCACACATTTAGAAAGGGCTAATACAAAACGTAGGTCTTTAGCTATTGGGGTTCGTACTGCGAATATGCGTAAAATTTCTTCGTTAGCCTCTATATCGAATTCATCTACTTGGCGGTCTTGATCTACGACCTGGCGACTTAATCTGACATCGCCATTTACAAGGGCTGCTATGGCATCATTGATTTGTTCTGCGGCTAAAGTGCCCATTTTGAGGATTAAGCCATGTAGCTTTGCAAGATCCTCATTAAAAGAGCTTACGATGTGACCTTGAGTGATATTTTTGTCTGTCATTATTATTGGCACTGGTTCAATCTAATGTTTTGACTTAAGTATTTTATTATACTACACTATTTTTAGATAAAGACCGCAACTTACTTACGATTGAATATATCCTATTAAATAATTTAATACAATAAAAATTATCTATGAATATTAGACTGAACCGGTGCCATGATTATAGTTCTGTTCTAATTAATCAGCACCTCTGAGTTGAACAAGTTCCAATAATTTTATTGGGTCTTAAACGCAAACTTAGATAATTGGCAACCGCACCTGGTGTTTCTAAATAACGCGCATCCTTATCCACAATCTAGAGCTTAAATTCATCCTCAATTGCTAATACCAATTCAACCAAATCAAGTCCCATAATTTAACCTTATAATTATATTTTGTATAACACAAAATACTCAAATCCCCAAATACTCAATAGTAATGTCATCAAAATGACATCAAATTGTAATATTTATAACCCATAATTACTAATATTCTTGTTTGTCATTGTAACTTTAAGAGAGATAGTAGATGCAACGATTGTTTCATATACTTGGTCTAGCAGCATTGCTGGCTATGACTGGAAGTGTAAATGCCGCACGTAACTATATTAGTATAGTTGGCTCCTCAACCGTCTACCCATTTGCTACAGTAGTCGCAGAAAAATTTGGTAAAAGATACAGAAGATATAAAACCCCTAAGATTGAATCTACTGGTTCTGGTGGTGGTCTTAAACTCTTCTGTGCTGGAGTTGGGGTACAACATCCTGACATTACCAACGCTTCACGGCGTATCAAGCAATCTGAGATCGATACCTGCCGCAAAAATGGTGTGAAACAGATTGTCGAAGTCAAGATTGGCTTTGATGGTATTGCCATTGCTAATTCTAAGAGAAGCAAAAAGTTCTCTTTTTCATTAAAGGATATATATCTAGCTTTAGCTAAAGATATTCCAGGGCCAGATGGCAATTTGATGCCTAATCCCAATACCACTTGGCGTGATGTCAATCCTAGATTGCCAAATAAGAAGATTGAAGTACTAGGGCCACCACCAACTTCTGGTACTCGAGATGCGTTTGCAGAATTGGCTATGCAGGGTGGCTGTAAACAGATCCCTTCATTGGCTGCTTTAAAGAAGACTAACAAAAAAGCTTTCAAGGCCGCTTGCATGACGATGCGTGAGGACGGTGCTTATATTGAGGCTGGTGAAAATGACAATCTTATTGTCCAAAAACTAGTAGCCAATCCTGATGCCTTAGGTATCTTTGGTTATAGCTTTTTGGCCGAAAATTTAGACAAAGTTCAGGGTTCTAAAGTAAACGGCTATACACCTACATTTAAAAATATAGCCAAAGGCAAATATCCATTATCCAGACCCTTATTTTTCTACGTCAAAAAAGCCCATGCGCGTAAAATTCCTGGTATCAAACAATATGTTAGAGAATTTGTAAGCAACCGGGCTATGGGCAAATATGGCTATCTTAAAAAGAGAGGATTGATTCCATTACCTAACACTTGGAAAAATAGAAAAGCCTTAAAAAGAGTTAGAAGATTGATTCCTATGCAAGGACTATAAAACAATATACCTTAAATAGGAATGTTGTTCATTACGACTAGATCGTAGGGTGCGCATCACGCACCATAATTTTGAAAAGGTGCGCGGTGCGCACCCTACAATCAAAAAAATCATGACTCAACAAATTAGTCAATCGATGGAGCACCCCCCATAATGTTAGGCAACAAAAAAGTGGCGCGTCCTGATGCTGAGTTGTCCTCGCTATTATTTTCTATAAAACCCGTTACCCCTCAACATACTGTAGACGAAGTAGCACAACTTCTATTAGCTCCAGAACACAAAAAACTGCTCTGTATACCCATAGTCGAATACGATGGTACAGTTGTAGGCACACTAAATCGACAACGTATTCAAAAAATTTACGTAGCACGCTTTGGCCGCGAACTCTATGGACGCAAAGCGGTAACCAAAGTAATGAATCCACATCCATTAATAGTGGATGTAAGCCAATCTGTAGCAAATGCCGCTCAATATATATCAGAAAAAATCGAAGTACCTATATCAGAAGACTTTATCATAACCAAAAATGAATGTTACTTAGGCGTAGGCTTTGTACTGGATCTGCTAAGAGCTATGGAACAGCAAATTCACCAACGTAATGAAGAACTAGCAGAAGCCTATAAAAGCCTTAAAGCCTCCCAATCCCAACTGATTCAATCTGAAAAGATGGCCTCCTTAGGCCAAATGGTAGCGGGAGTTGCCCATGAAATCAATACTCCACTGGGTTATGTAAGGAATAATGTCGAACTTACTCAAAATATTTTTACTGAAATACGCGAAACTTTAGATGCCTTTGAACGCTTTTTTATGCTGCTTAGTTCTGGAGAAATAGATGAAGCTGAACTTAATAATGAACTAGTTAATCTGGAACAGGTGCGTGAAGAATTTCATGCAAATTCGCCATTAGAAGACATGGAGCAGCTATTTACCGATACCTTTTATGGTGTTGATCAAATATCTGAAATAGTCGTTAATCTCAAAAACTTTAGCCGCCTAGATCAAGCCGCTGTTGCCAATATAAATATTAATAATTGTATCGAAAGTTCCTTAGTTATTGCCAAAAACGTTCTCAAACACAAATGTGATATCAGAAAAGAATTTGGAGATATACCAGCTATTTCCTGCTCTCCTTCCCAAATTAATCAAGTTTTTTTAAATTTACTCACAAATGCAGCCCATGCTATGGATACCAAGGGAACTATTACCTTAACAACTTGGAGTGAAGACAACTGCGTTTATGCTCGTGTCGCTGATACTGGCAAAGGTATCCCGGAAGATACTTTGTCCAAAATATTTGATCCATTTTTTACTACTAAACCAATTGGTCAGGGTACTGGATTAGGGCTTTCTATTGTTTATAGTATTGTTGAACAACATCATGGAGAGATTAGAGTGAATTCTACAATAGGACAGGGAACTCAATTTACTTTAAGCCTTCCTATAGCTACCGAAGACCATAGGATGTGCTGAGGTACTAAGCACATTACATCAAGAATAGAACAGGTAGAGATGTGAACGAAAAACCCACAATACTGTTTGTAGACGATGAAGAACGTATTGTACGATCTTTACGACTACTATTTCGCGATACTTATAATGTTCTAACTACAACCATAGGCCAGGATGCGTTACACATCGTAAATAGCCAAACCGTACATGTCATCGTAAGTGATCAGCGTATGCCCAATATGACTGGTGTCGAATTACTTCGAAAAGTCAAAGTGAAATCCCCCAAAACCATGCGTATTTTGCTTACTGGCTATTCGGATAAGGAAGCAGTAATTGGATCTATTAATGATGGTGAAATTTTTCGCTATATCAATAAACCTTGGAATACCGAAGATATCCGTTCTACTATAGCTAAAGCTGCTGAAATTGCTATCAATTCTGAAGACGAATTTGAAGTAACAGTTAATAGTCGCAAAATAATCTTAGTACTAGATGAAGATCCAGATGTTGCAAGTTTTGTACAAGAGTTAGTTAGCCATGAATTTGGCGATATCTACAGCGTAGAGTGGGCGACTTCGTTTGAAAGTGCCGTAGATATACTAAGCAGAGGCAATGTTGCGGTCGTAGTTACTGAACTTAGTTTAACTGGAGATGATGTTGAGGTGTTTATTACTAGCCTTAAACATCATGCCCCAAGTATTGTTACTATAGTTACTAGTGCCCATCATGATACCAATGTCCTAGTAACACTGATTAATGAAGGCCAAATCTATAGATTTTTACCCAAACCATTACGGCATGGAATGTTAGCAATGGCACTTAATGGGGCATTTCGGCGGTATCGGGCCATAAATTCACGCCCAGCTTTATTGAATCGTCATGTAGCGGAAGAGCCTCGTTATGCACATAAAGATGCGTCTTTGACGGGACGCATCATGGGCTTGTTTCGTAATATAAACCGCTCACATATCACTTCCACACCTTAAGCGGATTATATTAATTATGTTGATTTAGATTATTCTAATTACTTGTAGCCTCATACTATTGTTAATTAATTGGCTGCTGTCAATTAATTGATGGAGAGTCCCCAATGGATGAAAAACCGACTCTCTTATTTGTAGATGACGAAGAACGCATTTTGCGTTCGCTAAAAATGATGTTTCGCAATGGCTATAACGTCTTAACTACCAATAACGGCCAAGAAGCACTACACATCTTACGCTGTAAAACGATACATGTCATAGTCAGTGATCAACGCATGCCAACTATGCTAGGAATAGAAGTATTACGGGAAGCCAAAAATATTTCCCCTAACACTATGCGAGTGTTACTGACGGGTTATGCGGACTTAAGTGCTGTTATTGGCTCCATCAATGAAGGTGAAATATTTAGATATATAACTAAGCCTTGGAAATCCGAGGATATCCGTGAAACTATCTCCCAAGCATCCCAAATAGCCCTAGATGCTAACGAAGATACTAGAATCATAACACCTGAAAAAAGATTGGTAATGGTCCTAGATGAAGACCCAGAAGTCGCAAGTTTCATTCAGCAATTGGTAGCTAAAGACTTTGGAGATCAATACTATGTAGAATGGGCTACTACGTTTGAGAATACTGTAGAAGTATTAGCTACAGAACCAGTTGCAGTAATTGTTACGGAACTTAATTTAGAAAATAAAAATACAGAGGACTTTATTAAAAGTCTCAAATATCATGCCCCAGAGATTGTTACCGTAGCAACTAGTTCTTATCAAGACATTGATATATTAGTGGGACTGATCAACGAAGGCCAAGTATACCGTTTCCTGCCAAAGCCCTTACGGCGCGGAGTAGCAGCAATGGCATTAAGTGGAGCTTTCAGACATTATCAAAGCTTGCATGAGCGTCCCTATCTAATAAAACGCCACAAGGTTGTACCCCCTAGTCCTGAAAAAGAAGCTGCGACTTCTTCCATCACAGGTCGAATCATGAATCTATTTAGAGGCAATAAATCTTAAAACTACACTAGAGTCTCTGGAAATAGCAGCGCATTTATACCAGTATACATGTCCATATAAATAATAGAGAACAAAACATGAGCGAAAAACCAACTATTATGTTTGTAGATGATGAAGAACGCATCTTAAGATCCCTCAAGATGATGTTTCGCAACAAATACGAAGTACTGACCACCACAACAGGCCAAGAGGCCCTGCAAATGATGCGCCAAATAAAAGTGCATGTATTAGTAAGCGATCAACGCATGCCAGCCATGTTAGGAGTAGATTTATTACGCCAGGCCAAAACAGTCTCGCCTAAAACTATGCGAATGCTACTTACAGGTTATGCTGACAAGGAAGCCGTGATTGGCTCTATCAATGAAGGTGAAATATTTCGTTATATTAGTAAACCCTGGAAATCCGATGATATCCGTACCACGATAGCCGAAGCCACGGAGATTGCTCTTAGTGCTGATTCTGAAGATATTATGCTAGACGAACCTGCAATTGGCAAACAGGTAGTAGTAGTCTTAGATGAAGATCCTTATGTTGCAGAGTTTATCAGTGGTATAGTTACGCAAGATTTTGGGGATAGTCATCGTATTGAATGGTGTACTGCATTTGATCAAGTAACCAATACCTTAAGTCAAGGCGATGTAACCATATTGATCACCGAATTAAACTTCATGGGTGATGATATGGGGATTTTTATTAAAAAACTTAAGGAGTATACACCCAATATAGTAACTATAGTTACTAGTTCATTTCAAGATGTTAATACTTTAGTAGGCTTAGTAAACGAGGGCCAGATCTATAGATTTTTGCCTAAACCATTGCGACGCGGCATGATTGCAATGGCTTTAAAAGGTGCGTTTCATCATTATAATGCTATGAAAAATCGTCCAGCTTTAATGGCTAGACATAAGGTTAAACCGACTACTCAGGCCGTAGAGACCTCTTCTTTAGCAGGTCGAGTTATGGGGATCTTTCGCAACAAGCAACGTGCTGCTGGTTAATCATAAAAATTGTTAATAATCAACCAAGTCCAAATTTGGACCTGGTAGTTGAGATAGCAAAATATGTTCAAGAATAATATAAATGATCATGTCCTTATTTATAAATGATCTTAAGACAAACAGCACTATATGCTTAATAGACATTATCCGAAACCCTCTATAAATCCAGTAAAGATAAAGTAAAAATTGGGGTTTCGGATAATGTCTAATAACTGTTTTTAGCCTTTATATTTTTTTATCCAATTAGCTATTATTTCTAAATGAGCATTTAAGGCTGGTGTCTCATAAGCTTGCAACCGCATCTTTATAGAAATTGGTGGGTGCTTTTGGAAAAAATTTGCTAAATTTTGAGTGTTTTCCAATAATTGCGTTGTAAGTTGCGAAGAATATTGAATTGGTCTAGTAGTTGAGCTTGGCTCTGGTTCTGGCTCTGCCTCTGTCTCTGTTCCAGTAAATGCGGCTTTAAAGCTTTCTATATCCTGAAACCGATTCGTCGATTCTAAAGCTAGACCCTTGAGGATAGCATGTTCTACCTGTGGAGTAATTTTGATTCCTCGAGCTATTAACGGTTCTATAATTGCGCCTTGACTACGTTGCTCGGCATCTGGTGGCGGTTCTCCAGTAATGCAATGATAAAAAGTAGCAGCTAGGCCATAGATATCCGTCCAGGGTCCTTGATTGCCGTGCGCTTGATATTGTTCTAATGGTGCATAACCAGGTTTAATAATTATTGATAGTTCTTCACCATGTTTCTCATTGAAAAACCTAGCAGCCCCAAAATCCAATAGTTTAACTTTTTTTTGTTGCGTTATATAGATATTATGGGGTGATACATCACGATGAAGCAGACCAATCCCATGAATTTCTTGTAATGCAGTCATAATTGGTGTTAAAAGTTTTGCTGTAGTTCTATAAGACAATACCCCCTTGTGTTTTAAAAAGGTTTTTAGATTAATACCAGAGATATACTCCATGACTAAATAAGAAGTCCCATGAGCTTGAAAAAAGTTGTATACTTCTACTATTACTGGATGATGTTTAAATTTGGCTAGGATGCGGGCTTCCTCTTGAAAATTACGCAGCCCATGTTCAAATAAAAAACGTTTTTGGCCAAGATACAGTAGTAAAGTGAGGTCTTCTCCAACTCGCGTTGCATATTCGCGTGGGAAATACTCTTTAATGGCAATAGCCATGTCTAGGTTGGTATCCCAAGCTAGATAGGTTATACCAAATCCACCATGACCTAAGACTCTGCCTATTAAATAGCAGTCATTAAGCCTAGTTCCAATTGGAATGTAAGGTGGACGTGTTGGCGAACCAGCTTTCCAACCACAATGTGGACAAGTTTCTTCAGTAGTTTGATGAAAGCATTTAGCGCAGCGATCTTTTAGTTTATCCATAAGAATCGCCACTAGCTTGTAAAGATTCACAATCTTGTGTAATCAAATTACTTAGGGACTTGATTACGACCCATAACATAGTCATATCTGGAGCTTTTTGAGTTTTAAGATCAGCTATAAGCTGTAGATAATATTCCAAAGGGCGATGCTGACAGCGTTGCCATAACTCTACACGAGCGTTGACTGAGCTATTGGTAAGGGCATAAGTGAGAATAGCTATACTTAAGTCTTGAAGCTGCGTATGCAATTCATCATGGAGTCCAGACCGCGCATCAGCTCGCCATCGGTCTGGTGTTGGCAAATCATGAATATTCTCTTCCAACCAATTGAGGTGTAATAATTTAGCCAAATAATTGACTACAGTTATTGCATCCTGGATAGGAACCGCCGTTTTGTCAGTAATAGTAATTATATCTATAGCATTGTCAAGATTATCTAACATAGTGCCCCAAGTCTTAGTAGCCTGTTCTAATTCTAGCTGTTGGATTAATATGCTAACCTGAGGTTTATAACGATTGATTAAATGCTGTGTAGTTAGCAAATTACCATGTGTGTGTACTAAGCGGCGACAAGTACGGCCTACAAGCCTTCCGGCACGGTTGAGTAAGTTTAAACGCATTGCTACTGGTAGATTTGGGGCCAGAGACCAAAGACGTGATAGACCAAAGATTTCCCATGCAGCAGTACTGGCTCTTACTATAGCTGTGATTGGGCTATAGATAGTCTCCTGTAAGCGAAAAACAAATGTGCTGCCAAAACGATTAACCAGACGATTGGCTAGTATAGTACAGAGGATTTCACGCCGCAAGGGATGTTGATGAATATGTGGTTGGAAAGGGGCACGTAAAGGTGTGGGAAAATAGCGTTCCAGTTCTGGTAATAATCCTGGGTCTTCTGGTAAATTAGAGGCTAGAAGCTGCTCATAAAGGCTGTGTTTAGCATAAGCAATTAATATGGCAATCTCAGGACGTGTTAAATACTGTTGTTGCAGCTTGCGTTGTTTTAGTTCGTTATCATTAGGCAAGCCTTCTAGACATCTATTAAGGTGTCCAGTTTGTTCTAAATGTTGGATAAATCTTGTATGTTCTGGTAATAGTTCCGAACCTCTAGCCTCTTCTAGGCTGATAGCGCAACTTTGCCAATAGCTATCCTGTAATACTAGAACCGAAACCTCTTCAGTCATCTCGGCTAAGAGTTGATTACGTTTTGTTACATCCAATTCTTTTGCTGTTACGACCTTATCTAAGAGAATTTTGATATTTACTTCATGATCTGAACAGTTGACACCACCTACATTATGTATAAAGTCAGTATCAAGTAACCCACCTTTCTTGGCATACTCAATACGGGCCGCTTGAGTTAGGCCCAGATTACCACCTTCACCAATACACAGGCAACGTAGCTCATTGGCATCGATGCGTTGCGGATCGTTAATACGATCTCCAACTTCAGTATGATGCTCGGTACTGGCTTTTATGTAGGTTCCAATACCACCATTGAATAATAAATCTACTGGGGCTTTTAGGATGGTTCGCACCATATCAGCGGGAGTCAAGGCTTTAGCATCGCAAGCTATGGCCTTTTGAACTTCGGGACTTAGAGGGATAGATTTAAGTTGGCGTGAATAGACCCCACCGCCTGTTGAAATAAGCTTTGGATCATAGTCGGCCCAACTAGATTTGGGTAATTGAAATAGTCTTAAGCGTTCCTGATAGCTGATTTTGGGATCAGGTTGGGGATCTAAAAATATATGGCGATGGTCAAAGGCTGCTATGAGTTTAATCTGTTGCGACCATAAAAGTCCATTACCAAAAACATCTCCAGACATATCGCCAATGCCTATAATGGTAACTGGACGATGTTTATAGTCAATTTTTAGGGCTTGGAGATGTTGCCTAACACATTCCCAAGTACCACGGGCTGTGATGCCCATGCGTTTATGGTCATATCCGGTTTCACCACCAGATGCAAAGGCATCACCTAGCCAGAAGCCATAATGTTTAGCAACTGCATTAGCAGCGTTAGAGAGGCTGGCAGTACCCTTGTCAGCAGCCACTACTAGATAAGGGTCTTCTTGATCATAATATATTAGCTGAGGTTGGGAGGCTTGACATCCATCGGTAAGATCTAAAAGTCCAGAGATAAAGCTCTGGTAGCTGGCAACGAGTGTAGTTGGATCTTTGACTATAAATCCACCTTTGGCCCCTACAGGAACTATAACGGCATTTTTTACCATTTGGGCTTTGAGTAGACCTAAGACTTCTGTCCTATAGTCTTCACGCCGATCTGACCACCGGAGTCCGCCTCTGGCAACTTTACCACCTCGTAAATGAATGCCTTCCACTTGTGGGGAGTAGACAAAGATTTCATATAATGGTTTTGGTTCTGGTAAAAATGCTAAACTGCGGGAGTCAATTTTAAATGCTAAGACTTGGTAGGTTGAGTTGCCAAACGGATGGTATCCCAACCTACGCCAAGCCTCAAAATTACTACGTAATGTAGCCTGAATCACCGCTAAAAAACTACGTAAAATCCTATCATGATCTAAACTAGTAACCGCATCTAGTGCTACTTCCAAATTATCTGTCAGAAGCTGGATTTGAGCATTGGGCTGATTATTAAACCGTGCGCTAAAAAGTTCCACTAAGAGCCTTGCAATCTCAGGACAAGCGCATAAAGTCTCTGCCATATAACTTTGGCTAAAAGTCAAAGCAGTCTGGAGCATGTATCGAGCATACGCACGTAATACAACTACCTGTTGCCAATCCATACCAGCCTGGATAATGAGACCATTGAAGCCATCATTTACCATCTGCTGTTGCCAAATAACCCTAATAGCATCCTGAAATCTAATCTGTAAATTATCTGGTGTATGGTGGGCACTACCAACCTTTGATGCGTAATCGCACATTTTATTATTATTGTAGGATAAACCAAAATCATGAATCCATATTGGCAACGGAGCATTGACATCGTAGCTTGGGTTGGTGGCCTCATCGCCAACCCAACATGTTGAAAATATCTCTTGAGGTAATGTTGAGTTGCCAAACGGATGGCAACCCAAACTACGGTCTATCTTATAGGGACGTTCATCTTCAACATGTACTGCCATATTCTCTAAAATAGGCAGTGCTTGATATAAAGGCACAGGATTGCCACGGCGATATACGCGCAACCGCATCTTACCTTGACTAATGGCATATAGCTCTAAACGCAAGGCATCATTGTTGGGCAGATCATTAAGCTGTTCCATCTGTTCAATGTCGCGTATTGCCTGTTGGATGCGACAATCTTCCCGATAACCTGCCGGAAACGCCATGCTGTATGTTTTAAACAGAGCACAACCTTTAGATTCTCCAAAATGTTCCAACAGGGCTGCCTGTAGTTCATCTTGCCAGGTACGAATCGCTACCGTAAACCTCTGTTCCAGAATTTCTATATCATAAGCTGGAATCTTAGCTGCAACATGTACTAAAAATAGTACTTGGGCCAATGGGTCTTCGCTTAGATTCACTGTAAAGCTCATCGTTACAGCTTGAAAAGTCTCGCGTAGGATTTCTTGGATGCATTGCCGAATTTGAGTATTGTAGCGTTCTCGAGGAATAAATACTAGGCAGCTTACAAAGCGACCATAAGGATCTTCGCGCAAGAATAATTTTAGCTGTTGCTGGGCTTTTAATTTTAGAATGCCATTGCTGGTACGATATAGTTCAGTGCTGCTGATTTGGAAGAGTTCATCGCGTGGATAAGTATCTAAGATATGTTGCATGGCCTTAATAGCATGTGTATTAGGAGCTAAATTAGCTTGAGTTAGCACCTGGTTTATGGTGTGGCGCACTACAGGTATGTCTTGGGGTAAGCAGTTGTAAGCTCTGGAGCCATATAATCCTAAAAATCTATGCTCTCCAACTATAGTTTTATTAGATCTATTAGAGCCATCAGCAGCAAAACGGCGTATAATGATCAAATCCATAATTGCTGATCGATGCACTTTAGAATAGGCATTGGCCTTGGTGATTACCATTGGTTGTGGCGTTGCTTCATGGTGATGATTGATTCCTGCAAATAAATCAGTATTGCAGGCATTGGGCAGTCTTAAAATGCCTAACTGATTATCCACATTGCCTTGAGCATCCGTCTTGCAATATCCTAAAAAAGTGAAATGATGATCAGCAAGCCATTCTAAAAACGCCGCTATTTCAGTATGCTCTACATTATTTGGTAAAAGTTGTACATCTTGGGAATTTTTAGAAGACTGGAAATTCTGTAATTCTTGGCATACTTGAACCATAATTTGGTGCATAGGTTGCCAATCTGAGACTGCTATCTGTACCATATCTAAAACTTCTGTTAAATTATTAGATATTTGCTTTAAGATATCATCAGTCTGACGTGGGATTTGTAAATGCAACACAGCTTCAAGCTGGCCTGCATTAGCTTCAGAATTTAACACTGCTACCATGCACCCATCTGAATCACGTTGCACTCGCATAACCGCCTGGCATAGTTTAAGCACTGGCAATCCTTGCCGATTGATCGCCATAGTTAGGGAATCATCCAAAAATGGCAGGTCATCACAAATAATCTCTATTATAGTATGAGCAGATTTCCGACCATCTAAATCATCATCTATATTATCTGTAGGGTTATATACCAATAGCTGTATGGTATGGGGAGCACGTTGTAAACTAAGTTCAAAATGTGTTAAGGCATCTTCTGGACTGAGTTGTAAATCCAACAATGTTTGATATTTCTGAAGCCAATCTTGGCTGAGAGTAGAGTTTGAAGAGGTTGTGGTAGACATATATTAGGTTACTTAATAGTTTAATATTTTATATAAATTATATATAATTTTTAGATATTATATCGATTTTTGATTAAAAGTTCGGTTTCATTGTGAAAATTAGAAATTTTATTTATTAAATTTCAGTGTGTTACAAAAATCGGTATAATGTCTATTATCGTTCCCACGCAGAACATGGGAACGATTAACCTACAATTCTCGGACACGTCTACAAGTTGTGGGAACCATAAATTATCGTTCCCAATCTCTGCATGGAAACGCATCCTAGACGTTCTGCATCCTATGATTTATAACGTTCCCACAACTTGTAGACGTATCCGTTATTTAAAAACAACTTTTATTATGCTATCCTCTAAAATCGTCCCAAAATTTTGTCCTAGATATTGTGATAGTGTCAATTTAAAAAATTTACTTGTAAATTTTCTATTGTGAAACCTTACAACTATTATAAAAATAATGTAATATAATTATGATGTTACTCAACTATCCAGTTTTTTTGACTTGACAAATTCAAGGACATAGCATCTGGTGCCAAAGCTCTGCCTCGGCACCAGAAATCCCTTGATGTTAATAGGGTATATAATATTTGGCATCCTTCATTTGCTTCCAAAACGTGATCGTTCCCACTCTCTGCGTAGGAACGTTTAATTTAGAACGCAGGAGCGTCCAGGATGCATTCCCACGCAGAGCGTGGGAACGATAAAAAGTGTAAACTGGAAAATGAAGGATGCCTAATATTTTACGGAAAACGGAACCAACGTTTTCTTTTAATGCATTGGTTTGCACGGTAGATAGCATAAAAGGTTGGTTGCATCCAACTGAGCGAATTTTATTAACTAACCCTAAGCGTAAGCAAAGGGATAATGGGTTGATCATTCCCATGTTCAGATTTATTTGTATGTGTATACATGTTAATACTTCACAACAGAATTTTGATCTTAGTATTTTCCATCAATTAAAAAGATCACATTTCTTAAACAATTGTTATGTCCCAATTGCTAGAACAAATTGGCAAACGCCGCACTTTTGCCATTATTTCACACCCAGATGCTGGGAAGACCACTTTAACTGAAAAGCTACTTCTATTTGGTGGTGCCATACAAATGGCTGGTACTGTTAAAAGCCGAAAAGCCTCGCGTCATGCTACTTCAGACTGGATGGAACTTGAAAAACAACGTGGCATCTCTGTTACCACCTCAGTTATGCAGTTTCCATATAAAGACGCTATTATTAACCTCCTAGATACACCTGGACATGAGGATTTTTCTGAAGACACCTATAGAGTATTGACCGCAGTAGATGCTGCTTTGATGGTCATAGATATCGCTAAAGGCGTTGAAGACCGTACCATTAAACTCATGGAAGTATGTAGATTACGCAACACTCCTATCTTAACCTTTATTAATAAACTAGATCGAGAAGGTAGGGATGCATTGGAAATCTTAGACGAAGTTGAATCTGTTCTTAAGATCCAATGTGCGCCTCTTACTTGGCCAATAGGTATGGGTAGGCGTTTTAAGGGGGTATTTGACTTGCGTTCTAATACAACGCATCTATTTAGTCCACAACATGGTGATCATATCGTAGCTAAAGAATTTATCCAGGGTTTAGATAATCCACGCCTCGATACATTAGTGGGGGATCAGGCAACGGAGTTAAGATCTGAAATAGAATTAGTCCAAGGTGCAAGCAATCCACTAGATCTTGATGCTTATCTATCTGGTCAACAAACACCGGTTTTTTTTGGTTCGGCGATTAATAATTTTGGAGTGCAAGAATTATTAGATGCGTTTGTACAGTATGCCCCGGCACCACAAGCTCGAGAAACATTACAACGCCAAGTTGCACCTGATGAGCCAAACTTTAGTGGTTTTGTCTTTAAAATTCAAGCTAATATGGACCCAGCTCATCGAGATCGTATTGCGTTTCTGCGTGTATGCTCAGGTGTCTATACTAGCGGAATGCGTATTCGGCATGTACGTATTGGTAAGACGATGCAGATTGCTAATGCTATTACCTTTCAAGCTGATTCCAGACGACATGTAGAAGCAGCTTGGCCTGGTGATATTATTGGTCTGCATAATCATGGTACTATTCAGATTGGGGATACATTTACCACAGGTGAAGAGCTTAAATATACTGGCATACCATATTTTGCTCCAGAGTTGTTTCGTCGTGTGGTTTTAAAAGATCCATTACGTATGAAGGCGTTGCAAAAGGGAATAACGCAGCTATGTGAGGAAGGAGCTACTCAGGTATTTCGGCCTCTTAAAAATAATGATCTTATCTTGGGTGCGGTTGGATTATTACAGTTTGATGTTGCAGCGTTCCGGCTTAAAGATGAATATAGTGTTGATGCTGTTGTGGAGCCAATTAGTATCCAAACTGCACGTTGGGTCATCGCTAAGGATTCTGCAATGTTGGCACGATTTCGGGATCGAGCTTATGAGAATTTAGCTGAAGATGGGGATGGTTTGTTGGTATATTTGGCTCCCACTAAGATTAATCTTGCTCTTACACAGGAACGTTGGCCTGAAATTGAATTTTTGGCGACAAGAGAGATTTTAACTGCTAGTTAAAAAGTCTGATTCTACCGCTTTCTGTGGGCATATATGTATTTGATAATGATATATAAAATTATGAACAAAAGTAACTTATGGCCAAGAAGAGTATGATAAGTGTATACTATCAATACTTATAAAGCTAATTATACGTGGGATATTATTACCCACAGAAAGCGGTAGAATCAACAAAATCCCTCCGCGAACAAAGCGAAAGCCTGACATCTTTAACCGAGAGCGATTACGCCCTACTAATCGCACCTTGTGTGCTTGCTAAAACCAATAGACATTATACCGATTTTAGCATATTGACATTAGCATCTTAATGATGTTAGCATATTGTACATCATATTTATATAAGTCAAACCCAATTTGGTACTTTATGAAATTTCAAGATGTCGCAAATAATCAGCGTGAATTTCTTGCCATGACTGGATATACTCTGAAAGAATTCAGAGCACTCCTACCATGTTTTGAAGAAAGTTTGCTTGAATCCAAGCAGACACTGGAAGGTAGCGAGCGCAAGCACCAACTAAGCAGCTACAAAAACTCTCCTCTTCCAACATTGGAAGATCGACTGTTCTTCATCCTGGTATACTTTAAACAATACCCAACACAAACATTACATGGTAGAACTTTTGAAATGACTCAGCCTAAAGC
>LFCU01000195.1 GCA_001044195.1 Candidatus Achromatium palustre | reverse complement strand
CGGAATTAACCCAAAAGGTAGGCGAGGGGATATTGGATTGGTTACATCCTTATACAGGTTTGAAGATCTGTTGATTTTTGGTTAGCAGTTCTACAAATTTCTATAAAATTGTGACCTTGTAGTTAGTACTGTATAAAAACTAAAAATAATACTTAACCTGTTGGTTGGATTTAATAACACTAATTGCCCTTTTGATTGATCATCTATTCTACAAAATTACAGCAGCACTTACAAACTCATCTACTTTTACTAATAAGGCAAATACTAGTGATGAGGTAAGTTCTTCTAATTTTAATCATAAGAGATTACTAAGCGTTACTTTAGCATTACCTGGATATAGTTGGCTACAATTTTCCGCCAAAATGCCTGGGTTTCGTTACTGCGCTTGTCCAGAATCTAAACGCATGTTATTAGGCTATGGAGTAGTCAAACGTTTCGTCACGTCTGGTAATGATCGTTTTAACCATATTCGTAAGCCAATACAATTATTACAGCGTGACTGGATACAGCTAGACCCTGAAAATACTGGACTCCAACCTCAAGCTCTTTTAGCCTTTGCCTTTGATCCTCAGGATAGGATGGTAAATTCTTGGCAAGATTTACCAAATACTATTTTTGAAATCCCAGCAGTGCTTTTGCAGCAAAAACAGGCACAATTAGGCATTACCTTTACTTGCTTCACTGACACTGGACAACCAGACGCAAAAACGCAAACTCTATGGCGGTTTATACTCTCAAACATTGTAGAGAATCTAACAACATCTCCTCTAAAGCTACAAATTATATCTAATAATAAACCTTTAGAACGTATAGCTGCAAATCCTACGGCACCACATTGGCTTAAACTGGTAAATAAAGCTAAAACCTATATTCATAAGCAAAAATTACATAAAGTAGTACTCACACGCCATATCCAAGTCCAAGCACTACATGCGTTTGATCCAACCTTGATTATGGGACATCTAGCAATACGCTATCCTAATTGTACTCATGTGGCTTTTGATATGAACTTAGAAGTCTCTAAACCTCAGAATCGTGTTTTAGTTGCTGCAAGCCCAGAGCATCTCATGATAGTAAGGGCTGGGACGGTAACTTGTGAGGCTTTAGCCGGAACTGTGCCACGTATTTTAGCACACAATAGTATCTCTAAGCACAACAAAGCATTATTATATTCCCCGAAAAGCCTTCAGGAACATGCTTTGGTAGTAGGCCATATAGCGACGATATTACGAGAGTATTGTACCCAAGTGCAAGTACCAGATACACCTCAGATTATGAATCTGCGTTTTGTACATCATCTCCAAAGCCTGATCACGGGTCGCTTAACGAATGTGCATAATCTAATAGATCTTGTGGCACATCTACATCCAACTCCTGCTGTAGGCGGAGTTCCTACCCCAGAGGCTCTACAATGGCTTAAAAATTATGAGATGCACCAACGTGGCTGGTATACTGGTGTCATAGGCTGGATGACTCCTAACGGGGATGGCGAATTTACCGTATTATTACGCTGTGCGATTCTAAATGGGATGCAGGCTAATTTATTTGCCGGAGCTGGAATAGTTGCAGGTTCTGATCCAGTTGCTGAGTTAGAGGAGACTGAATTGAAGTTACAGACTATGTTAGAAGTGTTGCAAGATGTCTGATAGTACTAGTACCCTTAATATACGTTGGGCTGCAACCCTAATCCAAAGTCTAGCTAATTGTGGCGTAGAGCATGCCGTATTATCTCCAGGTTCGCGTTGTACACCACTTACATTGGCTTGTGATGCCTATCTACAAACCCATATCATAGTAGATGAACGAGCAGCGGCATTTTATGCTTTAGGATTAGCCAAAGCTACAGAAAAACCTATAGTCTTAGTCTGTACCTCTGGCACAGCCGCTGCTAATTGGTGTCCTGCTGTGGTTGAAGCCAGTTACGGACGCGCTCCATTATTGTTATTAACTGCGGATCGTCCGCCAGAGTTACAAGGTATTGGTGCCAATCAGACTATTGATCAGGTCAAACTATTTGGCAGTTTTGTCCGTGCTTATCATGGCCTTCCCCCTGCTACCGAGACTATACTTGCAACCTTGCCTACTTTGGCAGCGCGTTCTGTTGAGCAAAGTCTATGGCCATTACCAGGTCCAGTGCATATTAATGTGCCGTTTCGGGAACCGTTACATCCGGCAGTTTCTGAATTAGATCTTCCTAAATTAAGATTAGAGCATAAGCAGTCTGATGCGCTTCATACCTCAGCACATCCTATATTGCACCCTGATACCATCTTACTCAATAAAATACTAAATAGTATTCAAGGAAAATCTGGTCTTATTGTGTGTGGTGCATTGCCATATCAATTTGAACTAGCAGCAGCTATCAGTAAGTTAGCTATAGCGTTAAACTGTCCCATCCTAGCAGATCCATTATCTAATCTCCGCTGTGGGAAACATCCTTTAGATAATATATTATGTCATTATGATGCCTGGATAACTCCACAAATCCTAGAATCATTAAAGCCGCACTGGTTACTACGCTTTGGTACAGTACCAGTTTCCAAACGACTTCAACAGAGTCTGGTCGCTGTTCAGCCACCAGTGCAAATAATAGTAAATGCCGATGGCATCTGGCCAGATCCTGATCATAGTGCAACCATGATGGTACGTGCTGATCTAAAGATTTTTTGTGAGCAGCTAACAGCACATCTTGGAGCTAATCTCTTTAAAGGTGCGCAATGTACAGCCTACAAATTAGAACAAATAGCCATAACCGCTTTCAAAGATCAGCCTATTTCATTAGAATGGGCCATTTTGCAACAACTATTACAGCGGTTACCAGATCGCTCTGCCCTCTTAATCGGTAATTCGATGCCGATTCGAGATCTGGACTCTTGCATGATGAAATCGTCTAAGCCGCTACGCATACATGCCAATCGTGGTGCGAGTGGTATTGATGGTCTAGTATCTACTCTAGCAGGCTTGGCTGCTGGAAACTGTAGGGTACGCACCGCGCACCATTCTAACAGTAGGATATGCACCGCGCACCATAAAGAAGGTGCGCAGTGCGCACCCTACGTTGTTGGCGTAATCGGCGATCTAGCCTTATTTCATGACCTCAATGGTCTCTATACCCTGCAAGGGCTAAATGTTATTCTAATAGTGATCAATAATGGTGGTGGTGGCATTTTTCGGTATCTCTCACAAACACAATTGCCTAACTTTGAACGCAACTGGCTTACTCCAACCAACCTTAATATCCAACAAGCAGCAGCTCTATTTAATCTCAACTATCAAACCGCTACTTGTCCTCAAACTTTTATCACAGCCCTTGATATAGCTCTAAATAACTCAGGTACTCAGTTAATAGAAATTATTGTCGATGCCAATCTTAGCGTCGCACAACATAAAAACTATTGGCATACAGTCGCGGAACTTGCAGCCAGATAGAGTGGGTATCGCATAAATTTAAATAGTTAACAGTTCTTCAATACTTGTAGCTGTAAAAATCTTTCCAGCCCAATGTTCCAGTTGGGTATTTTGGGCACTATCAATTTGCAATTCTGCCCATTGTGGTAAAGATCCAAACCTTTGTTTAATTAGATGTTTAAGTATTGTAGCTTCGCCTTTAGTTTCACCTCTAGCCTCACCTGCAACTTCTCCTTGAGCATGGATATCTTCTATACTTTCATAGCCATGACGTTGGAGTAGATGTCGCAGCGTAGCAGCTTGGGCAGCTTCGCGGTCATAAAGAGATTCTACCGTAACAGGATTACGTAAGATTCCAGGAGCGGTAAGTTCTTCTCCAGGGAAAACTCTATACATGGGTTTGCCAGGTTCATGAACTTCAACTAGACGTGGTCCATTTAAGCGTACTACCCAGATATGCTTAGTACCATGCTGCAATAATTCTTTAATCTTATCTGTTAATTCTTTCTCATTCTGACCAGTATCTGCATATTCTAATGCTAATGGCGGCACAGCTTGTACCCATCCTGGTGTGTTTGGGACATTTCCTACAGCTACATCTGGTGCCCTTAGCATTTCTGGTACTGGAGCAAATCCAGTATCTACACCAGCAGATTCTACATTGGGATCGGTATTTAATACTTGAAATCCTAGCCCTTGAGTTTGCGAACCACGTCCTCCAGTACTCATGCAGTATATAGCATGGCCATTGGATAGTTCATAAGGATCTTTGTTACGGATTTGTTCGGCTCGAAATGGACCGATCCGGTGATCATCGGAATAACGTACTGGTACACTCATGTGATGCCTCTTATGAATGATGTTTTATGAAATACTCGATGTTCAAAATTTAGAAAATGTTTATATAATAAATTTATCTGATTCTACCACTTTCTGTGGGCATATAACTATTTGATAATGCTATATAAAATTGTGAACAGTAGAGACGCAATATGTTGCGTCTCTACTTCTTATGGCTAAGAAGAGTATGATAAGTGTGTACTATCAATACTTATAAAGCTAATTATACGTAGGATATTATTACCCACAGAAGGCGGTAGAATCAGTAACTTTAACATCGAGTATCAGCAATGAAAATCTCTTAGGTATCAAATATCGCACGGGCTGCCTCATATTGGTATACATCATCATGAGTAAGTAAACGAACAATTATATTTGTATCAACGGCAATCATCGAAATTTATCCATAATTCCTTGTTTAATAGCTTCATTCATTTCTTCAATAGATTTAGGTTTTCCAGCATACTTAAGACAACCTGCAACATCAGTGATAGTAGTTTTTTTAAAGGAATAAGTAGGTTTGAGTAAAATACCATCATTTGTATCTACAATAATAAGTTCTTGCCCTACTTGCCAGTTATGAGCAATTATTAAAGACTTGGGAATACTCACTTGACCTGTATTTGATAATATGGTTGTATTCATAATATCTTGAAGTTATAATTAGGATTAGGTTGTAATGTTATATTTTTGAACCATGATGCTCATACTTCAAAAATAATAATCTAGTTAATCTATTTTTAAAAAATCGAGAAGCACCAATGAAACTATATATACGCATTCTATATATATGTCTAAGTACACTGATAGTTGGCTGTGCTGCTAATAATACACCAGCACCAGTTAGCCAACCGAGCTATCAAACCAGTACTCATAATATTGATTTGGCAAAGCCTGATACCAGAGGTGATATACGCGGTACTGCTGGTATTGTAAACCGTACCTCTAATAGTAACCGAGTGGCTCTAGTCATAGGCAACGGGGCCTATCAAAATGAGCCTAAATTAACAAATCCCCCGCACGATGCTACAGATGTAGCTAAGAGACTAAAAGAGCTAGGCTTTCAAGTCATCTTTAAAACTGATCTTGGTTTTAGCGCAATGCGAGCGGTAATAGCAGAGTTTGGCCATGCTGCCACTAATGCTGAAGCGGCCTTGTTCTTTTATGCCGGTCATGCAGTACAAAATCATAATCAAAACTATTTATTACCCGTAGACATTACTACTAATAGTATTGAAGATGTAGTAGATCGAGGTGTCAGGCTCAATTATATTTTAAAAACCTTAAGACGGGCTAAGAGCATGGTTAATATAGTGATCCTCGATGCCTGTCGTACTCCGCAGTTTACTAATAGATTTCGTGGTGCAGCTAGAATCCGTGGCGAAGAAGCACCATCGTTAGGTTTATCTAGGATAACTTCCCAGCCTGATACGATGATTGTCTATGCCACACAGCCAGGTAATGGTGCCGTAGATAGTGTAGGTGGCCGTAACAGTCCCTTCACTACCGGCTTCTTAGCAGCATTAAATGGACCAGACCTAACTTTAGGTAAGGTTTTAATATCTACCACCAAAAGAGTCAAAACCCTAACCAAAGGTTATCAAGTCCCCTATACCGATGGTCCCCGTACCCTAGATGAATTTCAATTTAAAGTAGCAGCCAATACAACAACCCCCGTATCTCCTACTATATCTATAGCATCACCTTCTAACTCCACACCCACAATAACCTCCAATCCTCCTCCTGTTTCTACAGCAGCCGCTGATGCAGAAGCGGCCCGTCTTGCGGCCTTAGAAACCAAGCGTAAACAAGAAGAGGCTAGAATTGCCAGATTAAAACAGGAACAAATAGCCGCCAAGCAGGCAGCAGCAGAGGCTCAGGCCAAGGCCGAACGTTTAGAAAGACAAGACCGTGCCCGTAAAGCTGCTCAAGCTAAAGAGGCAGCGCGTTTGGCGGCTTTGGAACAAAAACGCAGGGCTGAAGAGGCAAGAATTGCTAGACTACAAAGGCAACGTGAGGAAGAGGAGCGTAAGGCTCAAGTAGCCAAGGCTGAAGCTGATCGTTTGGCACGTCTTAATGCTAGACGTGAAAGGACACGACGTGAAGCTGCAAGAAGGGAGGCAGCAAGACGTGCCAGGGCCGAAGCTCAGGCTAGAGCTAGAAGATCGCGTAAACCTTATGAACCAGAAATGGTGTCTATCCCTGGTGGTTGTTTTCAGATGGGTAGTCCAGCCTCAGAGAAAGAACGAGGTAGCGATGAACATCAACATAAGGTCTGTGTCAAGCCATTTGCGATTGGTAAGTATGAGGTGACGCAGAGTCAGTGGCAGGCGGTGATGGGTAATAATCCATCCTATTTTACGAATTGTCCTAAGTGTCCGGTAGAGCAGGTAAGCTGGAATGATGCGCAGGCGTATTTACGCAAATTAAGTGCGCGTACTGGCAGGAAATATCGTCTACCCACCGAAGCTGAGTGGGAATATGCAGCTCGAGCTGGTACTACAACCCCATTTCATACAGGAAATTGTATTAGTACTAATCAGGCCAATTATGATGTGAATTATCCGTATTCTGGATGTCCTAATGGTCAGTATAGACGGAAGACTATTAAGGTGGGTTCATTTTCACCCAATGCTTGGGGTTTGTATGATATGAGTGGCAACGTATGGGAATGGGTGCAGGATTGGTATTCTGCGGACTATTATACGCAATCACCTCGCAATGATCCTGCTGGTCCTAGGGACGGCTCGGCCCGGGTTGTCCGGGGTGGTTCCTGGTTCTACTACGCAGACGACGTGCGTCCTGCTAACCGGCGCAGGCTCAAGCCTGGTTCCCGGAACTTCAACCTGGGCCTCCGTGTCTGCGAGGTCATCGAGCCAAGCAGGTAAGGCAGACAGGCAATAGCAGCAACGAGCAAGCAAAGAATAATAGCCGTGACGCGAGTGGGCGAGCGTCAAGGCTATTATTCGAAGCTTGTGAGCACGGTAGGTTGGGGTGAGCTTTGCGAACCCCAACATCATTTCCAAATTGTCTGAACCATGATGCACAAGATTAACCTGATTACCATGATATGATGATTATCGTTTAACAAATGTAAATCTTAAAGCATGGTAATTTGATTAATCAAAAAATTTATCAAATGGTATTAAAATGCAAACTTCTAATGTTTCACTAAACGATATTATTTACAATATCCAAAATATGCCTCATGAAGCTTTATTGGAACTAAATAATTTTATCTCATTTCTACAATACAAATTTGATTTATCTAAGCAAATAAACAAAACAAATACTCCAAACTTAAAAGAAGAATTACTCTCTATCGGCAAATATTGTGCCGCATTACCACTGCTAGATGATCGAACTCCAGAGCAAATTTTTGGTTATAATGACAATGGTATGTCAGAATAATGATTATCGACACTTCAGCACTCATTTTATCGTTCCCAAGCTCTGCGTGGGAACGATGACGTAACACCTTCAGCAATGCTATAACCCATATAATTCTTAGGATAAAACTGATGAAATTTTTGAAAAATGGTAATTATTGCATGCCTCCAATTAATGGAGGCTATTTAATCATGACATTAGATGGAGAAGAATTTCATATTATAAGTGCACCGTCTATGATATTAAACACTGACCGGCATAGAGATATCGTAGTAGAAAATTTTGATCACTTCAAAGATGAACAAGGAAATATATTTGATATTTCAGTATATTCATCAAATGTAGGAGTTGACTGGGAACTTCAAGTGAATACTGAAGATTCAAGCTTAAAAAACCGCATTGATCTGGAATACCACGCCAATGACTACTGATTCATATGTACAAAGTGAATTTTACATGGAATTTCAATCTGGAATAAACATAATAAAAGACAAAGAAACAGACCCTTTTCATTATGCCCTATATTTTTCGTATGCAGTTACTTTGATGGAAAAATATCTTCAAGATGTTTTTCTTTATGAAATAAAAAATAGCCGAGAAAATCTTGTAAGATTAGCGACACACCCAAAGTTTAATTCACAATCAGTAAAGATACCTTTTGTGTTAAACAACAGCATTGAGAACTATTTGATTGACTCAATGAAAAAGATTGTATGGCATCGTCTCAATGATGTTGATGTTTTCTTTAAACAAGTTTTGAATATAAAATTTAATCTCAGCGGAGAATTAATTACAAAGTTAGAAATCAGACATCATATTGTTCATCGAAATAGTTACGATATGGATGGAAATCTGATCAATATAACTAGCAATGACCTTGAAGAATGTATAAAAGCTATTTCGATCTTTGTCTTAGATGTTGACAAAAAGTACGTAGCTAGGTAATACCTTTTTGGGGGGTGAGCTTTGCGAATCCCAACATCATTTTCAAATTGTCTGAACCATGATGCACAAGATTAACTTGATTACCATGATATGATGATTATCATTTAGCACAATTAATTTTACCATTCAATCATTAATCTAATAAATCAAGGAATTATATGTCACGAAGAGATATGTATCATGAACATGTCAAAACCGCACTGATACAAGAAGGATGGGAAATTACGCATGATCCACTAATATTTAAAACCGAACCAGGATTATCTACAGATCTTGGTGCTGAACGCCCTATTGCAGCTAAACGTGGCGAAGAAAAAATTGCTGTTGAGATTAAAAGTTTTCTAAGCATGTCTCAAGTTTCAGAATTAGAAAAGACGATGGGACAATACGAACTATATCGTTGGCTTCTCCAAGATACGGAACCTGATCGTGATTTATATGTAGCTATTCCCATACACGCATACAAAGGTATTTTTGCAAAACCCATAGGAAAAATGGTAGTGACAAAACTACAAATGAAATTAATTGTGTATGATGTAACAGGCAACGAGAAACTAAGATGGATTCAAATAGCATAAAACAATATCAAGCCTGTATTAAACAACTTCTATCAGAATACGAAACCCTTAACACAGATTGGTCAACTATTGAGACAATATTTGACGATATTCAAATGCGTTATTTGGTACTTCGCATTGGTTGGAACAATCAACAGCGAATACATCTATGCCTTATACATATTGATATTAAAGATGATATGGTCGTTATTCAAGCCAATAATACCGAAGATATGCTAGATGACGAATTAGTTGCACTGGGTATTCCACACGAAAAAATTTTCCCAGGAATATTACCACCAAATATTCAAGAACATTTAAAACACGGTAAGTTAGGGTGAGCTTTGCGAACCCCAACATCATTTCCAAATTGTCTGAACCATTATTCACAAGATTAACCTGATTACCATGATATGATGATTATCGTTTAACAAATGTAAATCTTACAGCATGGTAATTTAATTAATCAAAAAATTTATCAAATGATATTAAAATGCAAACTTCTAATGTTTCACTAAACGATATTATTTACAATATCCAAAATATGCCTCATGAAGCTTTATTGGAACTAAATAATTTTATCTCATTTCTACAATACAAATTTGATTTATCTAAGCAAATAAACAAAACAAATACTCCAAACTTAAAAGAAGAATTACTCTCTATTGGCAAATATTGTGCCGCATTACCACTGCTAGATGATCGAACTCCAGAGCAAATTCTTGGTTATAATGACAATGGTATGCCATAATAATGATTATCGACACTTCGGCACTTATTGCAATTTTAGAAAATGAACCAGAATTTGCAAAAAATCAGTGAAGCGATTGAACAAGCTCAGATACGTTTACATCGTTAAACAAAACCTGCCTGCCGTAAACTTGACGTTTCTTTTTGGCAATATTTGACAGATCGAGTCTCTAAACTGGGAGAAATCAAGCCATTATGCGATGTAATTCGTGAACGCGCAATGTCAGATGATATCACTCCAAAAGCTCAATCCCTCTAAAATCAAATTCTCAACACCTCATTGAAGTAGCCTCACTATTACACAGATCAATAATGATATGTGTATTTTGCTTGAAATAGAGCAACTTCAGTGTATGTGTCTGGAAATTATAATTTGTTATTTTCCCAATATACTGATTCTATTTTTTTGACACAGAATCTGGTAGAGGGGAGGTGTTTTGCCTTGGGTTATTGAGAAGTTACGATTTAGGTAATTAAATAATAAAAAAGGCCCGATAATTCGGGCCTTTTTTATGGTTTTAATCCCTTTTCAAACTCGGAAGTGAGTCAAAAGTCATTCGTGGCGGTTTCTGGATCAACCTACAACGTCTTAATCCCCTTTCAAGCGGGGAAGTGAGTCAAACCAAGGTTGATATGGCACCTAGCAGGGATGAGCGTCTTAATCCCCTTTCAAGCGGGGAAGTGAGTCAAACGGTCACAACATTGTGGCCGCTGGACCTTGATTGGATTGGATTGTCTTAATCCCCTTTCAAGCGGGGAAGTGAGTCAAACCCTATCCGAAGGTATAACTTTAATAAAATTAATAGGATAGAGTGTCTCATAAAAACCACCAAAAACCACTTTTCGAATTATTTGTAAAAGAGCTGAAATTATCAGTTTGACTACTGTAACTAAATATAACTACAATTTTTGGAAAATACAAGCCTTTTATTTATGAAATTTTTTTATTAAACAATAAATTTTATTTATGAAAGGATTGTGGTAAAAATAGCCTATAGATAAAACTATATAAAATATCATGTTAAATTTCTTAAAAACCCCAACGGTCACCCCGGAAATTATAATATTTAAAATACTTAATATCGCTATTAACTATACAATATTAAAAACATTTTTCGAAAATTACAAGAAAAAAATTTCATACATAACTTTATAGTTAAACAATAAATTTTACTTATGCTAACTAATAATAGCTAATATTAGCTAGTGATAACTAATGCCAGTCACTGATAGCTAGATTTAGTATCTACATAGAATAAATTACAACCCAACCTACTATAATATTATTATTAATCTATTTGTTCTCACACAATGATAACTATAATGTTATCCTGTTATCTAAAATGATATGCTATCTAACATCCTAAACAACCACGTATTCGCCAACCTAACCTTTATCCTCGTATTAGCCGTAGGTGGCCTAAGTTACCAACTACTACCACGCCAACTAGATCCCACAATCAACTTCAACTGGATCGCAATCACCACAGTACTACCTGGTGCTGCGGCTTTAGATGTTGAAAAAAAAGTTACCGATCCCCTAGAAGATGCCATTCGTAATATACCAGATATAAAATTTGTCAGCAGTAACAGCCGCGAAGCTGTTTCTAGCATTCTGGTACGATTTCGAGAATTAGACAAACGAGTCTTTGACAAACGAGTTGCTGATCTACGCCGTGAAGTGCAAAATACCCAAAACGAATTACCTACCGAAGCCGATGATCCTATAATCCTAGAGATCACTAGTGACAATGCCTACCCATCAGCTACCATTGCTGTAGTTGGGCAAGCTGATGACGAAAATTTAAGATTACAAGCCCGAAATATCGAAAAAGCCTTAGAACGTATTCCCGAAGTTGACCAAGTAGACCCGGTAGGGCTTTCCGAACCTGAACTGCATATTAATTTTGATCCTGCGGCCCTAGAATCTTTACGCCTTTCTCCCATCCATGCTGCTAATACAGTCACGAGCTTTTTTCAAGACCTAGCAGCAGGTACTGCGCGTTTGGAAAGCCAAAATTGGTTAGTACGTTTAGTAGGTAGTAACCGCGACCCTAATGCCTTAGCCAAACGTCCTATCATAGGTGCCTCTGGAGAAATTACGCTAGGACGAGTTGCCCAAGTAACACGCGGCAGAAAAAAACCTACACAACTAGCCAGTTTCAACGGCTATCCTGCCGTTGTACTAGGCATCATGAAAAAAGAACATGCCAATACTATTAGCATGGTAGATAAGGTCAAAGTCTATTTAAAAGAGCGCAATGCCCTAAAATATAAAACTGGGGTTGAATTAATCTTAGTAGATGATCAAACCGTTCCTACTAAAAAGGCCATTCAACTCATGGAAACCAACGCGATAATTGGCTTATTGATGGTGCTTGTAGTGACTTGGCTGTTTTTGGGGGCTAGAATTTCCTTCCTAGTATCCATTGGCATCCCGTTTACTCTCGCTGGCACCTTTGGCGTTTTATATACTATAGGCCAGACTCTCAATGTCACCTCGCTATTGGGAGTTGTTATCGTTTTAGGTATGTTAGTAGACGATGCCGTAGTCACAGTAGAAGCCATCTATCAACGTCTCTTACAGGGCCAAGCGGCTCTATTAGCCTGTATTGGTGCCTTGCGAGAAATAGCCGCTCCAGTATTTGCTTCAGTATTAACCACAGTTGCCGCCTTTACACCACTAATGCTCTTGCCTGGCATCTTAGGCGATTTTATGCGGGTGATACCATTAGTTGTCAGCATTGCTTTGATCATCAGCCTTAGCGAAGCCTTTTGGATGCTGCCGGTACATATAGCAGGCATGAATACCAACTTTTCTACCCTGTCGCTTTCGCAACGCATTCGTGTTTATCTTACTCGAAAACTACGTAATTTTTATACACACATATTATTAATGGTCTTAAGATTGCCAGCCTTTTTTCTAATCCTAGTTATATTGCTTATGGCAGGTTCGGGATTTGTTATATCCAGCGGCATGATTAAATTTGATTTTTTTGCTGCTGACCCGTTACGATTCTTTTATGTAAATCTAGAAATGCCACCTGCAACCTCACTAGAAGCCACTCTTGCTAAAACTGAAGAGATCGAACGTATCGTCCGTAAGCTGTTACGGCCTAATGAAGCTCGAGCTGTAGTAAGTTATGCTGGCAATATGTTTACTGAGATGGAGCCACGTTTAGGTGATCATTATGGACAGATCATGGTAGGGCTTAATCCGAAAAGTCCTGGATTACGGGATACAGATGTGATTATTGAGGCGATGCGTCCTGCAGTTACCATCATACCAGGCCCGTTGCAAATCTCTTTTTTGCGTTTGGCAGGCGGTCCACCAGTCTCAAAACCCATAAGTGTTAAAATACGTGGCGATAATTATCAAGAACTTACCACCGCCGTAACCGTAATGAAAGATCTATTAGGTAAAATGCCAGATGTGATAGATATTGAAGATGATGCTGCACGTGGTCGCCCAGAATTAGTATTGCGTTTAGATCAGGATGCTGTAAACCGCGCCCAATTAGATCCACAAGAGATAAATAAAACCTTGCGTCTGTTAGTGGATGGCCAGATAACAGCAGAGATGCGCGATCAGGGTGAAAAACTCCAAGTTCGAGTACGTCGTGCGCCTCAACCCTATCATGATTTAAGTGAATTATTGGCATTTCGAGTCCCAACCCAGTCTGGGAAGGGCATAGCCTTAGAAACCTTAGTCATTCAAGAACGCGGCGAGGGTTTAGGCAACATTCGTCATTATAATTTTCGCCGTGCTATCACTGTAGAAGCGGATATTCGTTCTGGTGGTATGGATACTGTTACTGCAAATCGTCTCATAGTCGAAGCCTGGGCTAAGCAGAAGACGCGCTTTCCAGATATTGATTTAGATTTTTCAGGAGAGCTAGACGATATTCAAGAAAGTCTAGATTCTATAACCATCTTATTTATATTTGGTGTGGGTTTAATCTATCTGATTTTAGGCACCCAGTTTCGCAGCTATTGGCAACCTTTCATGATTTTAGCCACAGTACCAATGGCCTTTACGGGAGTAGTTGTAGGTCTAATAGTAACGCAAAATCCATTATCCTTATATACTCTATATGGTATTGTGGCTTTAGCAGGCATTGCAGTTAATTCAGCCATAGTATTAATCTCGGCGGCCAATCAGCGTTTAGCATTGGGCATGAGTGTAGTTCATGCTACGGTTTACGCTGCTAGAAGGCGAGTTGTTCCAATATTGATTACTTCTTTAACTACTATAGCGGGACTGTTTTCGTTAGCAACAGGTTTAGGTGGTAAATCATTAATCTGGGGACCAATGGCCGCTTCTATTACTTGGGGTTTGGCATTTTCGACCGTTTTAACCCTAATAGTTGTACCTTTATTGTATAGAATGTTTATGCGTCAAAAAAGGCATTCTGCATTACCAGTGCCCATTTGAATGGTAACTTCTCAATAATGCATGGCAAACTTTGTATCATATAACTGTAAATATACTAAGTAATTGAATTAATTAGACTAAGCTAATAGCTCAGTCCAATAAAATCAAAAACTTAAGGCATTAGATCCTAAATTTAAGATATTTCTAGAGTCTGATTTTTATATTTAAAATTTGATGAGATACTTTAATGTCCATAGAATTACCTCACCACCTATCAGTTACATCGTAAGCCATTGATCTACGGTATAAGGAAACTTAGTGTTTTAAGGAAAGTGATAGGTGTTGAGAGCTAAAACAGAGTAATTGAAAAATTTATGTTTTACAATATAATATTTTAAACTGATAGGTGGCAAGGTTATTAACAGAGAGCGAATTACCTAATTTTTGGATGTCCAACTTTGTCCAATTTTTTAGGAACAGTAAACTCAAGTAACGCATCGCGTACCATTGCTACCAAATTTAGGCATTATTTCAAAGTAGAATAGGAGGGTACTGAGCACCATAATTAAAAGTTACATAATTGCATATACTATTGAGTCTTAATTCTTGCAATTTCTAATTTATATAGATGTTTATCAAAATTGAATTGTCATAGTTTGTAGAATGCGCATTGCGCACCATAATCGAATTATTTTAATAGGAATAATAAGTTGGATAACCAACAACAAGTTCAATCTCGTTGGGGATATGTATTCGAAATTGCCGTTAAACGTGGCGTGTTAAATTATCTGTTATATCAAAAACTATTTAACTTACAACATCCAGCACTACAAGAGTGGCAAATCCATAATATTGGCACTCTTATGCGTTCTCTAATCAAAGCCCTACAGATTGTTAGTGAAACTGATGTATATATAACAGAAAACTACTGCAAGCATCTGCTAATTATGGGATATGGCCTTGGATGGACAACTATACGCACTTGGCTAACTCATCTTAAATATACCTTAACACCACGCCAACAAAACAGTCCTATACACTTAAAGTATCTGTGGGCACCGCTGGCATTCAGCGGCACAGAATTTTATACTGATCTTGAACAAATCCAAACCGTACAACCATTTTGGGATACTTTAGGTTTGCCAGGTCAACCAGCCCAAGAATGGGGTTATAAGGGTAAACCAGCCAATGCAGATTTTCTCATGCAGCTTGTATTTCCCAATGGAGTAGAACATTTACTATGCCTAGAATTTTCCCTGGATACAAGTATGGTTAGATCAGATGGCCTACGAGATTTTAGACTTGAAGAAAGCCATCTCGATGAATTATCCCGTTATGTACGCTTGATGGAAAGTCGCAGTATTTTTTCACGAGTAAATGCCGAAGTCTCAGGGGATCATTTTGCCTTAGGCTCGGGCATTTTGTCACATGTCAATGCCTTTTTTGATCAAAAGAACAAAAGTTTTAGCAAACTATGGCAAGGGGCTTCTTATCTTACAGAGTTTATCAATCTATTAGACAGTCGTAATATCTTACCTAATCATTTACATGGGCATGTATTATCCATTACCTCCGATGGCTTAGAAGGTATGAATGCGCCATTTAATCCCAATATAGATAATCCTAAAGCTAATCTGTTGCGTCAATTGGGGAAACTCTATCAACACAAACGCAGTAATGTAGATCCTGATGTAGATATCCGCTCAGTATTTCGGCATATTAAAAGAGCTTTGCCAGCTACATTTCAAGCTCAAGTGCAAAAGCATTTACAAGATCTTCCGACCCCTAAGCAAATCATTGATTTGCGTATTCAGGAGACTGTAGATAAGTTTATTAACCCTGTTACTGAATATCCCTATACTATCGTTTGCAATTGGTTAAAAAATGAGACCCAAGGAAAAGATAACGGCATAGATAAAGTGGCAGATTACTTTGGACAAACGCCACAACAGGCGATATTGGAAATCTTGCAACAAGATAGAAGTGCCGAGGCAGATCCTAGGCACCAGAAAAATGCCAAGGCAGATCCTAGGCACCAGAAAACCGAGCCTCAATCTCAGATAGGCCCATTAAATCTACGCACTATACACAATGCCGCAGTGCGAGCGGCTATTAAAGCAGCTAAACCTAAAACCCTTAATGTACTAGCATTAGAAGGCAATCCTGGCATCGGCAAAACTTATGCCATTTTACAAGCCATACGTAACATGCCAGAAGGATTTCTATTTATCTACATCAGCCCACGTGTTGCCATTAATGACAAAGTGGTTACTAATCTATCAAAAGCACCAGATATTCTTGCCATAACCTGCAATACCATCATCAACCAAGGAGCTAAGGCTTGGTATGCAGAACATCATGACAAATATGCTTATCCTGATTTACAGTATATTATAAATGCAGTCACCCATAATAGCCTGCATGGATTTATACCACCTAAGACCAATACTCTATATCTAACAGCAGAACAAGCTCAAGAAATCGACGATCATTATGGTGAAACCGGACTGAGTAAACAACGCTTGGATATTAGCAATTATCGCTTGCAGCAACAATTACGTCCTGGTATAATGCAAACTCTAGGAAAAACATGTCGTGATAGTCTAGAAACTAATCAGCATATCAATAAGATAGTTTTAACGTCCAGTATTCAGGCTTATAAAGAAATTGCCAAAGATACTAAAGATACTAGAAAATTTTCAAATACAAACAGCAAAATTTCAACAATAGATATATTATTTAAAGCTTTGTTTAAGCACTCACAAGATACTCCCAAAGGCATAGCAGAAAGGCGACGTTTTCTACAACGAATGCCAAATATTATAGTAATGATTGATGAAATTGCTGGTGACAGTGCTGGTACACCATTAGTCCATGCGTTTGCTAAACAGCTACGGCAACAATTTATCTATCCTTTTGCTGATGATGGAAACAGCCCACCAGTTCAGAAACTAGTGTTAGCCTTATCTGATGCCTCTTTAGGCAACCCTCAAGTGTTACAAGCTTATCTAAAAGATACCCACAATGCACCTGAAAAAGTTATGGTTTCCCCTAGCCAAGGTCAAGAATATTTTCGGATGCAGGTTGCACCATTACAATTAGCTGCTCGAGAAACGTCAACTCTACATATATTAGCCAATAGTTTTCCAGCTAGCAATTTACAAATCGATTACGCAATTCGCTTAATTCCAATTCACCTGCAACAAGAAGCAGATGGTACCTTACAACATCCTCGTGTAGCAATACGCAACCAAGCAGAAAAACATCAGCTTATTACTGCAATTGCCGAAATCTTCCGCGCTTTCGAACATATCTCAGAGGATCAGCAAGTAATTCTATTTGCCCAAAACAAAACCTTGTTACGAGAATTGCAAGAAACTGTGTTTAATGATGACAAATTGCAGAAATTACAGATCGACTTAAAACGTCCTGCTTGTCTTAAAAACCTTCAAAAAGATAGTGCTATATTAGATCACAGTGTTCATCCTAAGGAACGTCGTCGGCTATTAAAGCCTGATGTACGTGACAGTAAAAAACTCTGGCTGATGACTTCATCAGGGTCGCGTGGTATCGATTTTCCACAGGCAACGTATATTATAGCCTTTGTACCAGGCTTTTCTATAGAATCTGGCCTAATGGAAATTGCTCAGCTTATTTATCGAGGCCGTGGATCTGGAGGTGATCAGTATAAGCGGCGTTTAGTCATGCTCTTATATGACTTTGTAATCTATCAAGTCGATAAAGCACTAGATGAGAGGCGTTGGCAACGCCAAACCCTAGATCTGTTATCAATGTTGATGTTATTACGGGCCTCTATTTTAACCCGTATTCAGGGCGATGCTGGAATCCCTCGGCAACATTTAGCAATTGTTCCCGTAGGCCGGATTGGTGTAGAAAATATTATTTATACCATGAGCCAAACTATTGCGCAGTTTCTTAAGGAAGCTCAGTTATTTATCGCCGATTCTCGTGCTCCTCAAGATCTAAAAAATCTGGTACGGCCAGCTAGGGATCAGGTACTAAATTTATTTACCAATTTAGATGTTGAGAAGCAATTTAAGCCTTTAGAGTATCAAGGCAGTATTTCTAATCTTGCAGAAATAGCTGCTCATTTTAAAGCGGTGACTAATTTTTCTAGCAAATTTTTAACTAACGATATCCCCTGGATCATAGCTGATTATTTACACTGCACTGGCCCCTTATGGCTAGAGGATTGGGGGCGAAATGATATTGCAGAGCATCTTACCTTAAGATTATGGGATAACGTTTTGTTAGCATACGCCACAACATTAAATAAGCTGTTATATGGCTTGAACCAGAAGAATATTCCTTCTAAACTTAAACGCACCGCTCGCGATTTAAAAAAGATCCTTGATTCTGATATTTTATATACAGATAACATCTTACCAATAGAACAACGTATTGCTCAATCAATTAGTAATGGTCAAACTTGGAGTGTATGGCCTTTGGATTATCCACGCTTTTTGCAGGATGCTACTGCATGGCCTTTATTACAAGACCCTGATGCCTGGCACTCTAACCTAAAAGCCGCAGCCAGTGTCTACCGTCCACCAGCGGCGATACATCCGCCAATTCCGAAATATAGATCTGCACCATTTGTTAATTTGGTCTTAAGCGATACACCGATTAATTTTGAGCGGGTTTTAGACGAACGCTATTTTAGTGCTGGATTAGAATTTAATCTGCTTAATATTATACTCTGGGGCAAATAAGTAGGGTGGGGGCATGGACTCATCGTGCCCACGCGGAATTGGGAAATAAATTAGATTTTATTATTTTACTTTTACTTGTACATTGGTAGAATAAGCGTCTACATACAAAGGTAATGAATTTGTGTCATTGGGCAATTCTTTCCCGCTTGGTACACCAGCAATCTTAATGTCAAGACCTTTTCCTTTCCAAGCTGTTCCTAAATATACAGGTGCCGACCAGCTACCATCTGGCATAATTAAAATTCTGCCCTGCGAATAATAATCCCCATCCTGATCAAGAAAAAGGACGGTAAAAATCTTACCACCTATCAGTTTACATGTAGGATGGGTAGAGCCAAAGCGAAACCCATCATTTTAAGCTAATGATATTGATGCTCTTCTTACCTCAGCGCATCCTATATATAAAATTGATAGGTGGCAAGGTTTCTAATGATGATTTTTACTGCAAAACTTAATTTATCTGTTGCCTGCTGTTTTAAGATCCTCTATTATCAATCTTACAGGGTTAGATATTAATTGATAGGTAAATATAGAATAATATTTTGATATTCTAGTAATTCCGAAGCACCCCAAATTAATATAAGCTCTTCCACAGTTTCTCTAATACTCATGTTGGGGTTGAGTTCCAATATTCCTGGCATATATTTTCCTTGCGCAATATGATCCATAAGATGTTTAGGCATTGACTTACGGTTATTTGTCACCAGAATAAATGTATTTTTTTCGCACCATTCAAGGATTTCTGGATCTTTAGTACCGTTTGGAGGAGCACCAGGATCGCCGATTTTCCAAACGATCATCGACGGCTCCTGTTGAAGTAATGCTATCCGAAATACAGACTCAACGTTCTCATCAAGTAAATAACGGATATAATTCATGAAATAATTACACTTTTTGGCGTTGTTGTTTAAGGTAACGTAAACGAACCACAACTGGTGGAGGGTTTGCGGCTTGTTCTTGCCTCATACGTTGACCATAAGCTAACCATTCTGTCATATAAGCGTCAATTAGCGATTTATTGTGGAGATAGTAAAGAATAGTTGCATACACCTGTTCTAATGTTAACGAAGGAAATCGTTTTTTGATAGCTTCTGGAGATTGCTCACGATGAATAAATTCATATAGAACCGATTCAATCCCTACTCTCGTGTCTTTAATGCGAATATCATCTTGTGACAGATGGTCAAAATAGTCTTCAATATTCATGCAAATACCTTGTTTGAACACAATTATATTAAGGTTTATGCTTCTCTTCTACTATCAATTTTATAGGGGAAGGCAAAACACGTAACTCGTAATAATGAGGTAGGGCGCAATAACCAACGGGCATTGCGCCGAATTTTTCAAATGACCTACTGAATTAAAATCAAAA